>NZ_JAUBQH010000041.1:0-56726 GCF_036701145.1 Microcoleus sp. Pol17C6 | reverse complement strand
CGTGAGGCTATTTCTGCCCATTCTTGTGACTTTCCTCGGCCTGAGCTTATTCCCCTTTTTTAGACCTGAATCCTTACTAATTTTTTTACCGGGTAAGTGCAATCATTTTTTAAATTTTTACAATGTATTGAGAGTCGCCAATGAGATTTTTCATAATCTCAAAGTGAATCTATTTTGAATAAAAATTACAAGTGATTTTCCTCCTTATGGAGGAATAGCCACAATTCAAGAGGGCAATTCTGGCAAAGTCCCTCTATATCGGGTGAAATTTGATGTCTATATGTATAAAATGCGCGTAGATATGGCTAATAACTATTTTGATAATTATTTGGGAACCGCCATTCTCTGGCGCTAAATCGGATGCGATAAGAGACGGGAGATGGGAGATGGGAGATTGACTCCGAAGATTAATCCTGGGCTAAAAACATTTATCTCTGGTGGAACGGGCAGGAGGCTTGCCCAAGGAGAACAGTGCCTGATGTCAGTTATAACTGAATCTCAGGCACTGTTCTCAATCAGACCCAATCAACCTGGTAACAGCGATGAAAAATCTCAGATATCAGGTCGATCGCGCAGCAAGAAACCAAGTGGAGGATGCCAAGAGTGTAAGATGTCAGTTATCACGAATACTTTCTGTTGGCGATTGCCCGACGGCACAGAAAATTGAAAATTATGACAGCCAATTGCTGATTCTGGTGGCTTCATGTTATAGTGGTTTTCCAAGAATTAAATTCGGTTGCGTAGTTTGTTGGTGTTTATTTACAAGCGTCTCTCCGAATCTAAGTCTCTGCACCCTAATGATTCTGGAGATTTTATGTCGATTTACGTGGGTAATCTTTCATATGAGGTAACATCAGACGACCTCAACGAAGTATTTGCCGAGTACGGTACTGTAAGCCGCGTCCAAGTGCCAGTGGACCGGGAAACAGGCAGGATGCGGGGTTTTGCTTTTGTGGAAATGGCAAGCGAGGCAGAAGAAGCAGCAGCCATCGCAGCTCTAGACGGTGCTGAATGGATGGGCCGCGACTTGAAAGTCAACAAAGCCAAACCTCGCGAAGACAACAAACGCTCATCGGGTGGCGGCGGCTGGGGCGACAAAGATCGCTCTTCACGCGGACGCTACTAAACTTTGAGACTGAAAATTTGAGTTGTGGTAGTTGACGGCAGGTGCGAATGCTGCTTCTTTTTCTGGTGGTTCGATCGACCCATCACATAAAACTCCCAAACCTCTAAATCAGTTTTGCCCCCTCCTTCGAGGGGGCTTTGTTTTTGGCGAAAAATCCCGCGAGGTACGTCGGCGGTGCAGTTCCCTGTCTCGTTCGTAATTCAGTACCCTCTTAACTGCTTTTTTAAGAGGCTGTCGGGATTTCGCGGCTCGACTCCTGTAAACTATCAAACTAGAATTAAGCAGCAAGAAAAGTTAGAATAACGGCAAAACTGAATATTGCCAAGAACAGCCAAACTATCTTTACCGAAGATTAGTCGAGAAAACCAGCCGAATATCAGCCAATATCTTGATTTTGCCTCAATAAAGATGTCCAAGGTCTACAGCACGGCGGAACTCATTAAAATCCTCGAAGAAGAGCGCCAAGCCTGCTTGCATGGGCGGCGTCTCAATTTGACTGAAACTCCTGCTACAGGCAACCCCGTGATTGACCGCTTTCTCAAATCTGAGGGAGTTCAGAAGTTCACTGCTTATCAAAATTTTAAGGCTGCCGTGCACGAATACCAGCGGGAACATCAAGTTTCTGGGATTGTCTGGCGGGAAATCGCGGTTAAAGGCAATACTCTACGCTATCCGGCAGTGGATGACGAATTAATAGCTCTACCGGTTGATTTGATCACGCTGAAGGCAGCTAAGATTTCTATGTTGGAATTCTGGCAGCAGGTAACTGCCGGGATGGATTTGTATTTAAGCATTAACAGCGGGAAGGATTTTCGATCAATCGAGCCGGTTGATGTAGAGGCTATAGCCCAGCGCACAGAATGGGCCAGTCTCTCGAAGTGGGAAAAGTTGGATTTTCTAGAAATTTTGTTGCAGTTGGGCTGGGGGAAGCCGGAGGAAGCTTATTATAAGCGGGGATGGCCGACCTCGGGCAGCGAGTACATTCACGCCGTAAAACCCGGACAGCGGCCGATTTGTTAATTGGTAATTAGTAATTTGTTTGTAGTCAGGACTTTATTCCTGATTTGACTTGTTAAACGTTAAACCCACAATCCGGCAGGGAATGAATTCCCTGCCTCAAAGCTAAAGTCCTCGCTATGAGGACTGAGATAGGACTTACGCATTAACAACGTAACTAAGTCCTTCTGAGTCCTGAGCATTGCGAAGGAACTGAAGAATCTCAAAGCCTTGCAACACCATCTAGAGTGCGTAATTCCTGTTAAACTCCTTAGTCCTCATAGCGAGGACTTTAGCTATTAGCCTGGGAATTCATTCCCAGGCGGAATTAACAACTGACATCTGACAAAGCATCAAGCCAAACCACTGATTTGGATCTGTCCAAACCTGCACTGGCCTTAAACCACGCTGCGAAAGTTCTTTTTTTACAGTATTGAGATTAAACTTGCGCGATATTTCGCTGCGGATAGTTTCTCCCGCTGCAAATTCAATTGTTAAATTGAGAGAACGCAACTGCACTGTTTGTACTTTTTTACTTTTTAAGTGCATTTCAATTTGACATTCCTCTTGATTGTAAAAAGCCCAATGCTCGAACTGCGCTAAATCAAAATTTCCCTCATATTTTCGATTTAAATGCCGCAGCATATTTAAGTTAAATGCTGCCGTTACTCCTTGACTGTCATCGTAGGCAGGCTCTAAAATATCCTTCGATTTGTCCAAATCAATTCCCAGCAAAAAATACTCTCCCGGCTGCAATGCACCGACAACTTGCGAGAAGAACAAATCGCATTCTTGAGCGTTGAGATTGCCGAGGGTACTGCCGAGAAAGCAAATCATTCGGGTTGGCAACGGTGACGGTGCAATTTTAGCTAAGGCTAATTCGTATGTGCTGACAAGTCCGTGAATCTGGAGCGACGGATAATCTGCCAACAGTTGACAAGCGCTGCTTTCTAGGATAGTAGGACTGATGTCGATCGGCAAATAGTGCAGGGGATATTCCAGTTGACTGTAAGCATCAAGGAGAATCCGAGTTTTGGTGGAACTACCGCTGCCGAGTTCGACGATTTCGCAGGGGCCAGTTAAATTGGCGATCGCCCCCGCGCACCCCTGCAAAATTGCCGTCTCAGTGCGCGTCAAGTAGTATTCCGGCAACTGGCAAATCAACTCGAACAGGTTTGAGCCGCGATCGTCGTAGAAATACTTGGGAGGCAGGGATTTGGGGGTTTGAGTCAACCCGCTAACTACATCGCTGCCAGCATTGATTTCTGCGGGTGTCAGTGCCGCAGCGCTCACCAGTCGCTCTAAGTGCAGTCGGTTTTCTTTCGTTGAGGCTGAGTTTGTCGTGTCGGACAGTCTTGGGGATTTCATAAAGTAATTTTTAGATGCACATATCGGTATAGCACGCAGTCGCGTTGCCAAATATCGCGCTCAAGTCAGATTTTTCATACCGATCTCGGTTCTGTATTTTCTCACCGGATGGCGATCGCATCCACAATTAAAACTTAAAATTTATCCACAAAAATTATTGAATACTTAACCAAACTTGTTTTCTTTGAGCTTGTTACATGGAAAAAAGTTGGGCATTTCGCAAACAAATTTTTTCCCAATTTCCTCTCCAGTCATTTATCTGATGTTCGTCAAATAAGCTTTGTAATGCAATTATTAAGGAATTTGTTCATCGGAAAAGTCGGATGACTAAATTCCTTAATACGAACAAATTTGATAGTAGTTATAATTACCTAGCAAACTACTTAGCGCAGCGAAAACCAGCAATAATTTGCCGCACGCCCGGATAATACCAATTCCGAAATGTCGAGCGCAGTGCCTGCGGAAAAGTCGCCCAACTACCCCCTTTCAAAACCCGGTGTTCTCCATCAAAATAAACTTGAGAATATCCCCTGTAAGGGTAACTTTCAAATCCCGGATAGGCGTCAAAGGTTGAAGCAGTCCACTCCCAAACATTCCCTAACATATCATAGCAGCCGATCGCGCTTGCTCCTTTGGGAAAGGCATCAACTGGCGAGGTATTGGCAATATTATTGCCGTGATTGCACAGGCTGCCATTTGGCGGTTCTTCTCCCCAAGGATAGATGCGATATGTTTGATTTTTGGCATCCCAACTCGCAGCTTTTTCCCATTCTGCTTCCGATGGCAAACGCTTGCCAACAAAGTTGCAGTAAGCTTCGGCTTCGTACCAACTCACGCCGCAGACTGGATGGTTGTTGAAAGCTGGATTTTCTGACCAGTAAAGCGGTTGAAAGACGGCTTCGCCTTGCAGCCATTTCCAGCCGTCCGCTGACCACCAATCAGGGTTTTGATACCCGCCGGATTCCATGAAATCTCGGTATTGACGGCAAGTGACGGGATAGCGATCGATCGAGTATTCTTCTAAATAACACAGGTGGCGCGATCGCTCGTTATCCAAAGCCTCCGCAGCATCGCTTCCCATGTAAAATTCTCCGCCCGGAATTTCAATCGCCGGGGAATCGGTAATTGGTAATTGGTAATCGGCAATTAATCTTTCCCCTTTCTTATTCCTTCTATCCGTTACGTCCCGAAAATCCGTTAAATCCGTTGCCGAACTTCCTTCTTCCTTCTTCCTGTGCATTTGCAACACGAAAGCAACAGTTTCGCAGTGCTGGCTTTCGTGCTGAATAATAAACCGCCAGAGACGTTCTTGCTTGTCGATCGGCGCTACTTCCAAATAATCTAACACCTTTTTTCTCACCGCGTCCAGATATAATTCAACTTCAGGTAACGTCGGCAGAAAAACCCGTTGTTTTTTCGGCAAAATATCAGCAGCAAACAGTTGGTGATACTGAGGCAAGACAGGTTCCAAGCCAGCACATCGCTGCAACAGCCACAAATCTTCAGTATAAGCAATATGACCTAAGTGCCAGCCAACAGGACTGAAATCAGGATGAGCTTGGCGGCAAAAAGTATCGTAGTCGATGTCTGTAAATAGCTTGAAAGTGCCGCGGCGACACTGCTGCAAATCGCGATAAATTGCCTCTCTACAAGATTGGATAGATTTGGATATCACGATCTACTCCGGTACTGATAATGCTCTGGACTGGACACGAGTGCCAATTGCCAGCAAATAAAGGTTCAGAAGCAATGATTACAGAATTTGGGAAATTTAAATCGTCTCGCAGCCAATAGAGGGAAGGAGGGGTTTTTTGGGAAGCAAAGCGAGAGGCAACGAGCTGGTGTCCGTCGCTGATAATTATATTAGCTGAAAATTCTACTTGGTGAAAGTTTGCTAGCTCTGCCAAAGTTTTCAGCGAGTTTCGCAAAGCAGCTTCTAGAGTTAGATTGGCTGCTGTCAATTCATTGACAAACAAGCCGAAGATATGCTCTGAATCTGTAGTACCGTTAATTGATTGATAAATGGTATCGGTGAGCCGATCGCGAATTGGTCTGTAAAGAGTTTGCCGAAAATTCTTCACGAAGCCGTTGTGTACGAACAGCAGGCGATCGTTCTGAAACGGCTGACAGTTGCTCAAATCTACAGCTTGTCCTGAAGTTGCACTGCGAACATATCCGATCGCGCATCCAGATTCAACGTATCGACTGATACTCGGAAGGTTAACGTCGCTCCAAATTGGCTGTACATTTTTATAAGTAAACGGGTCAGTATCTAAGTGCGGGTGATACCAACCAATACCAAAACCGTCAGCATTGAGTAGACCCGAAGTCATTTCGCGGGGATCGTAACTCTGCACAATTAGGGAATGTTCCGGCTTGTACAGAATAGCATCGAGTAAAATCGGCTCCCCGAGGTAGCCAAGCAAACGGCACATAAAATTTTTGCAGCAATGTGATTAGCATTGTAAGTCAATAGCCGAAAAATTGCCCGATCGCCCATCTTCAGCGCTGGAAGGTTTTTTGTAGCCCGCTGCCAGCATCGCAGTACAAACGATACAGTTAAGGTAGAACCCCTGCAACACAAGGAGACTCTTGAATGTTCATCGACGAACTCATCCCAATGGCGAAAGAATTGATCGAACAGCCGATCGCCTTCGCGGGCGGATTTTTATCTGGCCTGCTTCGACTCAACCTTCACGAAGATCCCGTTAAAAGCTGGATCGACGAGCAAGCTGGTTCAACTTCCTACACTACTCCCCCAGCCGAACCCACCAACGGTAAAAGCACGGGGCCTCAGTCAATCTCGATCGACTAAGGAAAAGCAGTAACATCCTCCCAACGCCAAACTGATTACAGTTATGGCGTGGGCTTCCAAACTTCACAGTTTGGCTTTTCGCGTTTTTCCCTCACGGGATTTCCACACTTGGCGAGACTGAATTTCTCAGTGCCCGCTAGAAAGTCTGCACAGACACTTTCGATTCCCGTATAGCCTTTCTCAGATAGATGAAGTACAATAACAGCAGTCTGTCAACCAGTTCCAAATATCTTGCTTAGAAAGTTTACGGAATGCAAACTCTATCGCCTTTCCTAATTATTGATAATTTGTTGTGTCGATCACACTGAAAATATTTTTAAGTTTTGACCATAAATTCTCACGCTTATGATAAATCGGGCGAAGGGGGCGACAAGTATATTACTTTCGCCCTTTTTCTTGATTACTTTCTTTACTTATTTTGCCGATTTTTAGGGACATTCTCCATCACTAACACAGCATTTATCCATATTTTAGGTACGGGAGCATAAAAGCCTCAAATATAATTGTATCATTTTCCTTCTTAAATTAACTTGTATTATAAGTTTGTTGACCGTTATATATAGTTTTTGGGACATTTTTTTACAAATTTGTTCTTTTTTTACTCGCAAGTTAACTGTATGGATATAGTTAAGAAAGAAGTTATTCAATAGCTAAATTATTTTTATTTTCAATCGGCGCTAAAATCATCAGTTCTTCTGCCTTAATTTTGCAGAGTCGCCTAAATTAGCTCGCCGATCAATAGTTGTGGTTTCAGGAGCCTGTTTCAGGGATTTTTTTTGACAAAAGTGAAAACTCCCAAAAAACAGTCAGCTATGGATTTTTATGAGATTGCTTCGGGAATAATCAACCTCCATCATTTCTGGTCTAAAATCAAGATAATAAGCTTTCAGTGCTAATAATGTATGATGTTTTCGATGCTTGGTGAACAAAAGTGATGTCAATGGATGTGGGTTCCCCTCCACTTCTGGTGAGGCTGTGACTCTTGAGCGAATTATAGTTCATTTATCTTATATTGTATATTTTACCGTTATGAATACCTCAGCAATATGATACCTCATCTGTGTGACAAAGCCTATATCTGTGCACTCCGAAATTAATTAAAATCCTACCACTTTTTATAGTTGGCGTGGGCCGGCCTGGTTTGTGTAACGCCAGGTTTTAACCTGTAGAATAAAGGGGTTTATAAAAATGAATTCAGGGTGATGACAACCAAAAAGCTACCGTAACTGCCTCGTCACCCAAAATCGATAGCGACTTTCAGGCTCAGGATTTACTCATAAATTAATTGCTAATTTTAAAAGGTAAAATCTCAAATGTCAAATTTTAATAGGTACTTGAACTACCTGAGAAAAGCTATAATATACAATATCTGTTCATGAGTGCAGCGAGGATAACTGTAGGAGAAGGAAACCGAAATAGTATGTTGAGAAAAATGAATTTACAAACCAGACTTATCAGTGCATTTCTGATGATGGGAGTGTTAGTATTTTGCGTTGCCTGGGTAGGATGGAACTCAACATCTAATCTCAGTCAACACATAGAAACTCTCGGTAAAAATAACTTACCGAGTATTGAAGCATTATTGAAAATTAACGAGGGACAAACCCAAATTGAGTCATCCGAGAGAGCGCTAATTAATCCGGCGCTCAGTCAAGCAGAAAGGCAAGAGGCATTAAATAGAATGGACAAGGCTTGGCAGCAGATTAAAGATGGGTTTAAAGCATACGAAGTCATTCCACGTATCTCAGAGGAAGATGCACTCTATCAACAAATGCTTAAGTATTGGCAGGAGTGGCAGCAGGAAGATCAAGAACTGCTGCGAATCAATCAAGAATTTGAGAAACTGGGAATTTTGAATCCTTTGGGTTTGCAGCTAACCCTAATTAATCAGGGTAAAAGTAAGTCGCCCGAAATGGCAAGAGCCAAGACAGCTAGTAACCTCTTGAATAAACTTAGTCAGCAATCTAAGGTAATTCGCCTTAAATTTATAATTTCAGAAAAAGCCACTTTAGCAGTAGTTGACTCCAATAGAAAGCAAGCAGATAAAGCTTATGACACCGCCCAAAATGATAGTAGGAATACTCAAGTAGCTGTATTTTTGGGGATGACAGTTGGACCGCTAACAGCGATTGGTTTAGGAATAGCTTTAAGCATAGCGATCGCCAAACCTTTAGATAAAGCGCTGAAAGGTATTATTAATATGATTGTCAGTTCTTCTACCGAGATCGCTGCTACAATTGAGCAACAAGAAAGTATTGCTGTACAACAAGCTGCTTCTGTTAATCAAACAACTACCACAATGGATGAATTGGGCGCATCATCGAGGCAATCAGCTATGCAAGCCGAATCAGCCCTTGAAAATGCCAGTAATGTCTTAAATATGGCAGCAGAAGGCAGTAAAGTAGTGCATAAAACCCAGCAGGGAATGTTGAGTTTGACTGAAAAAGTCGGAGCGATCGCCGATCAAGTTTTACATTTGAGCCAGCAAACCAATCAGATTGCTAATATTACCAATTTAGTCAGCGATTTGGCTAATCAAACTAATATGCTGGCAATTAACGCTACAGTGGAAGCAGTACGCAGCGGAGAACAAGGAAAGGGGTTTGGGGTGGTGGCGACGGAAATTCGCCGACTCGCAGATCAAAGCAAAAAATCGTCGGATCAGATTAATGATTTGATAAACAGTATTAAGAATTCCATTAATAAAACAGTGATGGTAACAGATGAGGGCAAAAAAACTTTAGATAATAGCCTAAAATTGACTGAAGGTACGGCGGATAATTTTAACAATGTTGCCAATGCTATTAACAGTGTAGTTGTGAGCAGTCAGCAAATTTATCTGAATACCAAACAGCAGGCGATCGCTATTGAGCAAGTGGTAGATGCGATGAATGTTCTGAATAAAGGAGCAACGGAAACAGCCAGCGGTATTACCCAAAGTCGAATTGGCACTCAAACACTTAACAAAGCTGCTTTAAATCTCACATCCTTAGTTTAAGTGAGAAAAGTAATATCCTAAACCGGGGATTAAAGAGATGGAGAGAAAATTAGTCCCATTCCTCATTTCCAATTTGCAATTCCAAATTTTGCCCAAGGATTGAAGGTGACATCTCCCTGTTTAGGAAAGGGCTGGGGAGAGGTGAAGTAGGTTTCCTCAAAGGGCTGTCTAGATGTGTATAGCCATTCTCAAGTGAATGAGGTACAGATTTAAATTGTAGATTAAAGAATGGAAGAAGTGGGGAATTGGTAATTAACTGCCAACTACCTCACGAAAGTTGAGAACCGGTATATCAACGCTCGCGCTCCAAAGCAACCTAATATATTAGACTTTGTTAGTCGCTTTGTTTCGGAAGATGCTTGGTGATTCGTCGCCCACCCATCAGTGATCTGATTAAAATCAAATATTGTTCAGGGGTAGGAGTCCTCGCCGCCCCAAAACTCATATTCTCACTCATCCGCAGGGCGAGTGAGAATATGAGTTTTGATTAAGCTAACTATTGCAGCCAGTACCAAGGGTTGGTCAGTGCGGCAAACCCTTTTAGTCATAGTCGATCGCCCAGTTGTATGCCAGATAGCACTTGACAGTTAAATTAAAAGGTTATTATGTATAGCACAACAAGTTCAGTTCGATCGACATGACTATCTACATTGGAAATCTGTCTTACCGCGCCACCGAAGAAGACCTGAAAGCAGTATTTGCAGAATACGGCACAGTCAAGCGAGTTGTCTTGCCTACCGACAGGGAAACCGGTCGGATGCGCGGTTTTGCATTTGTTGAGATGATGGAGGATGCCCAAGAAGACGCTGCAATTGCCGAATTAGACGGTGCAGAGTGGATGGGGCGCCCCTTGCGAGTGAACAAAGCTAAACCGAAAGAAGAGGCAAATCGAGGCGCAGGTTTCAAGAGAAACGACGGATATTAGTCGGCGATGCGGCGGTTGACATCCTCTCGAAACCCACCTGATGCACCAGTGCGCCACTAGCGCCGAATTGCTAGCAGCAGTTGATTTTGGGGATGCAATGTCAAATCCGCTGCACAAAAACATCGATTCTTTGTGGGCTGCACTTGATCCATAATTTTTTGAGAAAGACAGAATTTATGCACGCTAATCTAGAAACCCGATTTCTTCCGCGATACCTTGCTGCTAAAAGCAAAATTTATCAGGAGAAACCGGGTTGATGAGCGTTAGTCTTAGAAAGAGTAAACTCGCCCTTTTTCATCAATATAAACTGACCGGTCTTGCCTAGTGCGGGGGTCTGATCTGGTGATGCGAACCGTCACAATGTTTGTCTGCGAGTCAACGTTATAGTCGTATTTCAAAGTTGTGCTTCCTCCTGTGGCATTAATGGGAATATTGGCAATATCGCCGGTGCGATTGCTAATACGAACAATGATGTTTTTGCTGGTTCCGACGGGCAAGGATGACAAGTTGGCACCTGATTGACCGTATTCTAGGTTTAATCCTGTTTCATTTAACAGTCTGAGGGTTATGTTGCGAGTATTGTCAACCTGCGCTTGAGGTTGCCAGAATCCGGGTTTTTTGCCACCGTCAGCTGCAGGTTGAGATAATGCTGGGTGAGGATGCAGAAAGGCCAGGGCGGCAAGTATTGCTGCGGTTGCAATAATTTTTGATTTCACGGTTTGTACCTCCGGGTCAAGAGTTGGTGATATTTCTATCCTAGCTTTAAAATCGGATGTTAGTGGAAGGAAGTTCGGCAACGGATTATTTAACGGATGTAACGGATGTAAAGGATGTAAAGGATAGAAGGAAGAAGGAAGTTCGGCAACGGATTATTTAACGGATGTAACGGAGGTAACGGATGTAAAGGATAGAAGGAAGAAGGAAGAAGCAGTAAAAGCAATAAAAGCAAGAACTTCACCAATTAAAAACGTCCTCACTATCTGGGCGGTTGCTATATAATTAGAAACCGGGTTTCTGTAGTTGTTAATATTCCTGGACGCACGGGTTGTCTAGAAATCCGATTTCTGAGCGGGTGGCTGCTTGCCAAAGCTATGATTTAGAGTAGAAACCGGATTTCTGGGGTCAAGGGAGTCGGGAAGTGGTTAATTGTTAATTATCGATCGAGCGGCTTCTAGCAGGAGGCGCTGTTCGGCGCGGACGATCGCCCTGGAAGTTTGTTCTGCAGCATCGACATTGACCGAAATAGACGAAATTCCCCACCGCACGAAGGATTCAACTGTATCGGGATACAATGCGGGAGCGTCGCCGCAGATTGAGCAAGGAATGCCGGCGGCCCGGGCCTGTTTGATTAATTGTTCGATCGCCCTCATCACTGCTCGATCGCGCCCGTTGAAAGCACCTGCTACCTGGTCGGAGTGGCGGTGAATGCCTAACAGCAATTGGGTTAAATCGTTGGTGCCGATGGAAATTCCTTGAACTCCTGCTTTTACATAATCGGGCAATAAAAATAACACCGAAGGAACTTCCGCCATAATCCACAGTTGAAAGTCGTCTGAGCGGTTTTTCCAAACTGTTTCTAAGCGCTGGCGGCAGTAGATAAACTCGTCAACTGAGCGCACGAAAGGCAAAATTAAATTAACATTTGTATGGCCTGACTCGCAGACTTTTTGAAGTACGCCGAGTTCCCAATCAAATAATTCCGGTTCAAAGGTATAACTGAAACTGCCGTGGGCGCCTGACTCGCGCAAATCGAGAGAACGATAAAATATTGGCCGCGGCGAAACGGCAGCAGCAAATAAGCTGAGGCAATCCGCCATGCGATCGACAAATTCCGATTGGCGGCCGTCTTGTAGCCAAACTTTGGGGTTTTGACAGTCCAAAGCTTCTAATGCCATTAATTCCGATCGCAGCAATCCAATGCCGTCTATTGGCAGATTTTTGAGGCGGTCGATCGAACTTGTTTGGCTGACATTAACTAGCAGTTGAGTCGCCGTTGGTGGGCCCCAAACATATTGAGTAGACTCAGATTGTCGAGATTTAGGCGCCCAATTGGACGATCGATCGGAGGTAGAAGATTGGTGCTTGGCTATTGACATTTTGGCTGCTGTACTGTATATTGCTTGATTTTTTGCTGTGTCCCGAAGTCGGCCGCTGTCTCCTGTCTCGATCGCATCGTGTTGGGCGAGGGCAAAAACTTCTCCGCTATCGCCGTCTACCAAAACCGAATCGCCCGAGGCGATCGCCCGAGTGGCTCCGGCCACTCCCACAACGGCGGGAATCCCCAATTCTCTCGCTAAAATGGCGCCGTGGCCTGTCATACCTCCTTGTTCCGCCACCACCCCAGCAGCAACCTTCAGCCAAGGCAGCCAATTCGGCTCGATTGTCCGGGCTACTAAAATGCCTCCGGCTAAGAATTCCGCGTTTTCTGGGTGGGAATTAGTCATAACTTGGGCAATTGCTTCGGCTTTTCCTGATGCTGCTGCCACACCTCTGAGTATGACAGGAGTTCGGGCTGGGGCGATCGAGTTTGGCTGCGGGAGGGCGATCGAATTTTCCTTTATCGCCGCGACTTTTTCCGCTTTCACAAGACGAACTTGAGTGAAATAAAACTGCTGTTCGCTGCTGTTTGCTGTCTGGCTTAGCGTCCACTCTAAAATTAAATCGGAGTCAAATTCTGCGATCGCTTTTTTACTCAATTCAATGATTTCTTGCAGTTGCGATTCCTCTAAAACATATTCTGTTTGTGCTTCCTCTCCCAGCGCTAAAACTTGCACGCAACAATCAGCAAAATCAGGAATTATAAATGGAGAATCTGAAATTGGGAAAGCAGCAAACTTGCCCAGCAGCAGTTTTTTTTTCGGTTCACCATCGCCGATTTTGAGATTGTAGGCTAATGTTTTGTAACCGATCCGCTGGAATTTAACCGCGCTTGTTTCCGGCTGCACTTGATAGTAATCGGGGATGGTTTCTCCCCTCGCGAGGGACAATCCCAAACCGCTGGTGGCTTGGATTTCCCACTGTGCACCCGCCTTTGTTTTCACCTCGCCTGCGGCGATCGCTTCTTGAAGTGGCTGCACCAAAACTGCGGGATTGATTTGCTGTACCCGCAGGCCGCACCGCTGCCAGTAAAATAGACTTCGGGCTCTGAACATTTCTGCCCAAGCTCGTTTGAGTCCGTCCCCAATGGCTTCGGCTTCTGCCCGTACTGCCTGAGATTCCAGAATGCCGACTGTTTTCGGGTTCCAGGAAGTCAGGGAAGGGCGAAAAATTAAGGCTGTGGAGTTTAAGTTTGACTGTGAGTTGAGTTGACTAACAGCAGACTCTAGGGTGGAGAGCAGTGAATCTGGCAGTTTGCCGGCGAGGATTTGGTGGCGGATGCTGCGGGCGATCGATTGCAGTTGTCTGGGTTCATCGACATTCAAGTGCAGGGAAGAGTGTGGCCAGTCAGCAAACAGCGGTTCTAGGCACTCGATCGACTCTAAAAACTGCCAGAATGTGGTAGCTGGCACGACAAAACCCGGTACAACGGGATGATTTTTCTGGAGCAAACAGCTCAAGTAAAATGCTTTTTCTCCCACTGCATCTCTGTCTGAAGGTTGAATTTTGTCTAACCAGTAGAGGTTTTTCACGCTGCGAGCCTGTCGGTGGAAACTGATTGAAGTTGAAAGTTTTTCCCATTAATCACTTACGACAATTTTAGGATGAACAAGCGACAATGGACGGGATTGGTCAAATCTTTTCTCAATCTATTTCTTAAGTCTAACTGTCCTCTTTGTCAGCGACCGGCCGCCGGAGAGTTTTGTTTGTACTGTCACAAGCAACTTCAGCGATGTCAGTTAAGCGATTCCGGTCGATTTTGGAATTCTGAGCAGCGTGTTTTTGTGTGGGGTGAGTATGGCGGGGCTCTCAAACGCGCGATCGCAGCTTTGAAATATGACGGCAATCCGCAATTAGCCAAACCTCTAGGCGGCTGGCTGGCAGAAGCTTGGCTGAGTTTTCCGGAATTAGCTATAGACAATCTAACAGTTGTACCGATTCCCATGCACAAAGAAAAGGTCAAGGAGCGCGGTTTTAACCAAGCGGAACTGTTGGCTGAAAGTTTTTGCGAGCTGACTGGTTTGCCTTTGCAGCGACACGGTTTGGAGCGGGTGAAAAATACTCAGGCTTTATTCGCTCTGACGCCACAGCAGCGCCAAGCAGAAATGAAAAATGCTTTAAGTTTGGGGAAAGATTTTCGTCGTCGCCTCCCGCGCGATCGAGTGCTGTTAGTTGATGATATTTACACTAGCGGTACTACGGTTAAGTCGGCAATTAAAATATTGGAACAGTCGGGAATTTCTGTTTACGGAACTGTGGCAATTGCAACTCCGAATAAGAGCGATCGGTAGGCTATTTTGTCTTTAATTTTAAACAGGTTTGTAGTGAGGAAATGTTATTTCTCAGGATTTGCTAATAAGATTTTTTTGGGAAAACGAACCGCGAAGACGCGAAGTCCGCGAAGGAAGAGAAAGAAGAGAGAGAGTTTAGGCGGAAAGGGGGAATTGGTTGCTGATGTTCCACCGGCTGCCGTCGTGAAGCAGCAAAGTTAATGCCGAAGCGGTAAACTCAAAGTGGAGCGATCGCCCGGAGAATTCCAACCAAGCCGTTTGAAAATTCTCTTTAGTTAAATCGCGAAAGGCTACTGTCATGTGTGGTACAAATGGGCGAGTCTGAGAAACTCGATCAACTATTCCCAAATTTGCCTCCAAATAACTCATCAAATCTTTGTGAATTTCCAGCAATTCGGGTGATTTGACAACATCAGCGTAAATGACGCGGGGCGCGAAAGCAGCAAAACCGGATAGAGTAACGGGAATGGGCAGCCGATTTGCCGAAAACTCCTTCAAACTTTCCTCTAATTTGGGAACATCCTCCGCTAACGAGTGAAAAGGAGGTTGCAGCGTGATGTGCGGCGGCGACTTCAAAGCACTGCGGCTGTTGTAGTGTTCCGCAAAATACTGTTGAATCTCAGTAATGTGCTGTTCAATATCGGGAGGTGGCACGAGGGCAATAAAAAATCGCTTTTTTGACTGGTTCATCGGATAACATCGCAGTTAAGAAAGGATGGTGCAAAATGGAATATAGAGCATTTGCCCTAGATCCCATTGGTGATCACCCATTCCCAATCTAAAATATAAAATCAAAAATCCCAAATAAAAATGCCTTGGTTTGTCAAAATTGAGCAAGGAATTGTCGAAAAGCCTGTCTTTGACCAATACGTGCCAGCTCACAGAGCTTATGTCCGAGAGTTGATTTCTAAAGGACACCGAGCGAAAACTGGCTACTGGGCGCGGCGCGGCGGCGGTATGTTGATGTTTGAGGCGGGTTCGATGGATGAGGCGAAGGCGATCGTCGCTGAAGACCCGCTGGTGAAGAACGGTTGCGTTATTTATGAAATTTATCACTGGTGTGTGGTTGAAGAATAAATAACTGTGTTATACTCATATATGAACTGGACCCACGCGATTCCAACGCCCAAATCTTGTCAGGACCGGAAGGTAGCAGCAACACGGGATGCTTGTAATAGGCGTGGTCTCCGGTTCACCCAGTTTTATGAGGTGTAGCTCCTATGCCTGGTTTCGGAGATATTTTACAAAAAGCAGTTTACCTTGGTGTCGGGCTAGCTTCTTACGCTGGTGAAAAAGCTGGCAGCAAGTTAACTGAATTACGCACTGAAGCCCAAAAGCTGGCAGACGAATTAGTCAAGCGTGGTGAGATGTCAACGGAAGAAGCTCGCCGCTTTGTTGATGACATGGTGCAACAGGCTCAGCAGCAGCCCCCCGTAGCATCGGCTGGGAACGAAAAACCGGCTGAACCTCGGCGGATTGAAATTATTTCTGAGGAAGAAGATGTCTCGGCAAAAGATGCTAAAGAGACAGGCGGCGTAGACAAGCTCCGCGAACAGGTGCAGAATTTACAAGAGGAATTGCGGCGGCTGAAGCGGGATTAAACTCAAAAAAGCTCGCTCAGCAAAGCATGAAGGGAACTCAGATAATACTCTTGAGTTCCCTTTTTGAATATCTCCCCTGTCAGATGTGGACGGATATCAGGCAATAGGTAATAGAATTGAAAGTAGGTGCAAGCACTTCACTTGAGGCTGGCTGCACTTGTCTGTAAAATATTTTGTAATAGCCAACTGTCAAATTCATGGAAGATTGGTCTAAAGATTTTTTTGGAGCAATGGAAAATGCTGTTTCTGAAGTAGAGCATTTTTTCAGCGAAATGGGCGAAGAGTTTGTCGAAATGCTGGACGTTTTGGCAAAAATGTCGGAAGAGTTTACTGAACAAGTACAAAATAATCTGATTAACGACATTGACGGTTATTTCAATGAATTTGACGGTTTATTGAATGAATTTATCGAACCGATAATTGAAATTTGCCGCGACTTCGACCCGCAATTTGATGAGATAGATTTGTCGATGGTGACTTATGTAGACCCTTCGCCGACGCAGCAGCCGGCTTGTCGCGGTTGTCGCAACTATCACGGTCAAGTTTACGGGGGAAATTTGTTGGTTTGTGCGATGCACCCTACTGGTGTGGAATCGGAGAGTTGTGCTGATTGGGAAACAGACGGCGATGCAGATTTTTAATGGCCCAGTTGAGTTGTTGAGGGGTTAATAGCTTATGGTAACGTCAATTCAGTCTCCGTCAAAGATTTCTCTGGAAGAGTTTCTGCTATTGCCAGAGACTAAGCCGGCTAGCGAGTATGTTGACGGTCAAATTTATCAAAAAGCTATGCCCCAAGGAAAACACAGTACGTTACAATTCGAGTTTCCATCTGTTATTAATCGAGTTGGCAAACCGCAGAAGTTAGCTTATGCGTTTCCAGAATTGCGCTGCACTTTTGGGGGACGTTCTCTTGTTCCAGATATTGCCGTGTTTGAGTGGTCGCGCATTCCTATCAATGCTAATGGAGAAATAGAAAATAGGTTTGAAATTGTGCCGGATTGGACAATTGAGATTTTATCGCCGGATCAAAATCCAACTCGGGTCATTAATAATATTTTGTTTTGCTTAAATCACAATGCTAAACTGGGTTGGTTGATTGACCCGGAAGAAAAATTAGTTCTTGTTTTTAAACCGCAGCAGCAACCAGAGGCGAAGGAGAATCAGGACATTTTACCTGTGCTCGATGTGCTGTCGGGTTTGCAAATGTCGGCGGCGGATTTGTTTGGGCTGTTAAGTTTCGATCGCCCGTGAGTTACAGTTGAGTATAGGGAATTTTGCATCTAACCACATTTAAAGGTGAATCGCTCAACGGCTAATAATTCGCAATTTGGGTTTCCGAAAATGCCGCCATCGCTGCAATTGCGACAGTATCAGCGAGTGGCGGTTGCTAATTGGTTTGCGAATCAGGGACGCGGTACACTGAAGATGGCGACGGGTAGCGGCAAGACGATTACTGCGCTGGCGATCGCCACTGAATTATACAATAAAATTAACCTGCAAGTCCTGCTCGTAATTTGCCCTTACTGCCACCTGGTGAATCAGTGGGCGCGCGAATCCGAGAAATTTGGTTTAAAACCTATTTTGGCTTTTGATAGCGCCCGCAGTTGGCAAAACAAGCTGGCTGCGGGTTTGTATGAAGTGCGATCGGGCGAGCGAGCATTTCTCACCATCATCACTACCAATGCTACCTTAATGGGAGATAGTTTGCGATCGCAACTGCGCTATTTCCCAGAAAAAACCCTGATTATTGGAGACGAAGTTCACAACTTAGGCGCGCCCCGTTTAGGAGAAAGTTTGCCGCGCAATATTGGACTGCGACTCGCCCTTTCCGCCACCCCAGAAAGGCATTTCGACGAACAGGGAACCGAAGCTATTTTAGATTATTTCGGCCCTGTTTTGCAGCCGGAACTCACCTTAGCCGACGCCATCCGCCAAAAAGCATTAGTACATTATTTATACTATCCAATTTTAGTAGAATTGACCGAAGCCGAAACCCGCAAGTATTCCCGCTTAACTCAAAAGATTGGCTGGGCGCTTTGGGGCGATGAAAAAGTAGAAGAAAACGATGCTTTAACGACTTTATTGATGCAGCGAGCCCGGTTGATTGGAGCGGCGGCTAATAAATTAACAGCTTTGCGAGAATTAATGATTCACCGTCTCGACACAGCCCATACTTTATTTTACTGCGGCGACGGTGCGATCGAAGGAAGTGCGCGCCGAAATAACAACCGCCAACTAACAGAAACCGCGAAGTTATTGGGTTCAGAATTAGGCTACCGAGTTAACACTTATACTGCGGCAACTCCTTTAGCAGAAAGAGAACGATTGCGCCAGCAATTTGAGAGTGGAGAATTGCAAGGTTTGGTAGCAATTCGGTGTTTGGATGAAGGCGTGGATATTCCGGCAATTCGCAATGCTGTAATTTTAGCAAGCAGCAGCAATCCGCGCCAGTTTATTCAGCGCCGGGGACGAATTTTGCGGCCGCATCCGGGGAAGGAAAGGGCAACTTTATTTGACATGATAGTTTTGCCTCCTGATTTGGGCAGAGAAACCTTAGAAGTCGAGCGCAATTTGCTGCGAAAAGAGTTGAAGCGGTTCTTGGAATTTGCCGATTTAGCCGACAATGCTGGGGAAGCTAGAGTCAAATTGTTGCAACTTCAGAAGCGTTACGGGCTATTAGACATTTGACATTTATTAAGGTTCGGTTTATGTTTGAGAATAGAGAATTATTTGAGCGCAGTTTGAGTTGCTAGTTTTTAATATTTGAAAAAAAAATGACTGAAAATCTGAATGAAAATCTGATTATGGCATTTAGATATGAAGATAGTGCGATCGCAGCCTTACCGACAAGCATTTTAGCAGAAAAACGTTCTTCTTATCAAACTCATCAGGAATTCAGCGACGTACAGCAACCTATTACTAGCGCGCCGCCGGAAGTCCGACAAATTATTGAGCGGGTATTGGAAATTGAAAAAGATAAGTTGTACATGAGAGCTCCCCGCCACATTAACGATGACATTTTAAAAATCATTAAGGAAGCAATTGTATGAAGTTAATCTCAATTACTCTGTGCAACTTTCGTCAATTTTACGGCAAAAGCCCCGAAATTAGACTAGCTTGGGGCGGGCAAAATATTACAGTAATTCACGGTAATAACGGCGCTGGAAAAACGGCTTTAATGAATGCCTTTACGTGGGTACTTTACGGACAATTTAGCGCGGCTTTTGCGGCAGAAGAACAATTAGTAAACAAGCGCGCTCTGGCCGAGGCGGAAATGGGAAAAGCCGTAGGTTGTTGGGCGGAAATTGTGTTTGAACACGACAGCACGCGCTACCAAGCAAAACGCATCTGTCGTGCTTATAAAAGTGAAAATACTGTAGAACATGGCAAGGCTGAATTGTTTCTGAGTGTAGCCAAAGATAACGGTCTGTGGCTGAAGCCGGATCAGCATCCCGATGATATTATCGGGCGGATTTTGCCGGAAAGTTTACATAAATATTTCTTTTTTGATGGGGAGCGAATCGAGCAGATTGTCCGCTATGACAAGAAGGCAGAAATTGCGGAAGCTACTAAGGAGTTGCTGGGGGTAGAAGTGTTGAATCGCTCGATCCGGCATTTAGGAGAAGCGAAAAAATCTCTAGAGACAGATTTAAATATAATTGGGAATGCTGAAACGAAGAAACTTTTAAAAGACAAGCAAAAGATTGAGCAAGAAGCTGAGCAACTTGCGAGCAGACAAGTAGAAATCGAGCGGGAATTGGCGAACCAAGGGGAGTTAAAAAAAGCAGTTAATGGTAATTTGTTGGAACTTAGCGGTGCGGCCGATTTGCAAAAGTTGCGAGACGAATTGGAAATGCAGAAAAGTTTATTTAAGCAACAAATTGCACAAGCTACAGATGCTCTCAAACGCTCAATTTCTATGCGAGGTTACGGGGTATTTCTGTCAGATGCGGCGGCTGAATTTCAAGTGATTGTCGGGGGTTTACGAGAAAAAGGCGAGTTGCTTTCGGGGATTCAGCGGCCGTTTTTGGAAGAGTTATTAGCGCAGCAGCGGTGTATCTGCGGTGCGGAATTAGTGGAGGGTTCTGAATCTCGCCAACAGGTTAGCGGTTGGATGGATAAGGCGGGTGTTGGGGATGTGGAAGAAACAACTATTCGGATTAGCGATCGAGTAAATGAAATTGATAGACAAGTAACTGATTTTTGGGAGGAAATTGACCGACAGCAAGGCAATATCAGCCGTGACAGAACCGAACTTTCTCGGGTGGAAAATCAGCTAGACGATATTCACAACAAGCTGCGAAATTTTCCTGACGGCGATGTCAGCCGCTTACAAAAGCGCTTGGATGAAATTGAGGCAAAAATTGGCGATTTGCACCGCGAAACAGGCTCTAACCAGCAGCAGATTGAGAGTTTGAAGGCGTCGATCGCGAATCTGGACAAGCAAATCGACAAGCAGCAACTGAATGAGCAAAGGCAAGTATTAGCCCAGCGCCGGATTGCTGCGACTCAGGATGCGATCGATCGCCTAACTGAAGTGCGATCGCGCTTAGAAAAACAGTTTTGTTCTCAGTTGGAAAAGCGAGTGCAAGATATTTTTAGTCAAATTTCTTTTACTCCTTACATCCCCAAGTTGAGCGATAAATACGAACTGACGCTAGTAGAAAACACGTCGGGCAAAGAATCTTTGGTTGCCGCTTCTACGGGAGAAAATCAAATTCTCAGTTTATCGTTTATCGGCGGGATTATTGAGGGCGTGCGGGAGTGGAGTCAAAAGAATACTTTGATGGGCCCGGATAGCAGTACGTTTCCAATTGTGATGGATTCTCCCTTTGGCAGTTTGGACGAGATTTATCGCAAGCAAATTGCAAATAAACTGCCGAAGTTGGCGAATCAATTGGTAGTTTTGGTAACAAAAACTCAGTGGCGCGGAGAAGTTGCTCAAGAGATGGAAAGTTGCATCGGCAGGGAATACGTGCTGGTGTACAATTCTCCGAAAGCTGATTGTGAAGAAGATGCGATCGAACTGGGCGGGACGCGCTATCCTTTAGTTAGGCGCAGTCCAAATGAATTTGAATATACAGAAATTGTAGAGGTGGATTATGGCTTCTAATTCGGCAATTACGCAGGTTTTGGAAACGGATATTTGGGTGAAGGCGACGTGGGAAGAGTTTCTAAATTTTGCTGAGGATTCAGCATGGGAAAAGGGCAAGTTTTATTATTATCAAGGACACATGAGGGTAGAAATGTCACCAGTAGGACCATTGCACGCGCGTCATAATTCAATCATCCCGTATGTAGTTATTCTGTTTGCTACATTGAGAAATATCCGAGTAGTTCAATTTGCTAATGGCAGTTTTAGGAAATCAGGTATTCGCGAGTTTCAACCTGATTTAGCTTACTACATCGGTTCAGATTTGAGAGTTCCTCCTAATGACAGCAATTCACCTGTTGATTTGGATGAATACGATCCGCCTAATTTGGTAATAGAAATTGGTGCATCTTCTTTTAACGATGATTTAGGCAGCAAGCGGTTGCTTTACGAAAATGCAGGAATTAGTGAATATTGGGTTGAACGTGCAAACACGCGGGAGGTTTTTGCGTTTGCGATTAATGGCGGAGGTAGCCGGAGAATTCAAGAGTCGCGGGTTTTACCTGGGCTGGAAATCCGGTTAGTTGAGGAAGCTTTGAATCGGAGTCAAACGCAAGATGATGGGGAAATTAATCGCTGGTTAATTCAAACTTTTAGTCAAGGTTGAAGGGAGTTGGACGTGGAAAAAGAGTATCATAAATTGGTGCGCGATCGCATTCCTGAAATTATTCGCCAAAGTGGGAATGAATGCGAGGTTGTAATTTTGTCTGAGGCAGAATACCGTCAAGCTTTGCTGCAGAAATTGATTGAAGAAGCGGGGGAAGCGGCGGCTGCTGATGAAGAAGATTTGGTGGCGGAATTGGCGGATTTGTATGAGGTGATAGATGCGGTGATGGCGAGTTTCGGCATTTCGGGCGATCGACTTTTGGACGAACAAACGAAGCGGCGGGAAGCAAGAGGAGGTTTTGCCCAAAAAATTATGTTATTGCGGACATTCTGAAAATTATCTGCGTTAATCTGTGTTTATCTGCCTCTAATCTGCGGTTACTCTATCAATCAAATTACTCAGTTAAAAAGTACATATTAATCCCAATGGGTGCTAACAAAATTAGAATTGCTAAAGATAAAGCCGAGTTAGTCAAATCCTTAACTTTATCGGATAACAACTCCGCGCCATTTCAGACTTACGCCGATGTCATCGCGTTTGCCGCAGCGTTGGGAAATCAGCGGAAAAAACGATCGCCTTTGGGGGAAATTTCTAAACGAGAACCGGGTGCGATCGATGTTGATATTTTTGTATCCAGGGGTTACGATATGGCGATTAAATTAATTGCGATCGCCGAAACCAAAAATCCTCAAATTCTCTCCCATCTCGACGAAAAATTGGAAGCAGAACGCTTGCAAATTTTTGAAGAATATGCTAATGGCGGACTGGAAATATTGCGAGAAGAGTTGCGGGGTGCGGCGGATTATACCGATCGCCTTTTGTTGGTTTTGATTTCCGAAAGAGATAACCAACATCGGTCAAATGAAGAATTCGATTTAAGCAAGTTTTTATTTTAATAGGTTTCCAATGAAGCACATCCCAAAAGATATAATCAAGAGATGCTTAAAGAAATCTGCAAAATTTCTTGTTTACATTTACTCAGCATTTATTATCTGTTATTTCATTCTCAAACTAATCTTTTGGGATAGAATAGGAATTATTGCCTTAATTAGCACTTTTAGCCCCTTAATTTTATTCCCAACTTTCCTGCTTCCCATCATCGGATTGTTGATCATCAAAAAAAGATGGTTCACTATTATTTCTGCGATCGCCTGCATTCTTCTAATAAGTTGGCTGCACGTCAAATATTTTTCTCCCGCACCAATAAACATCACAAATTCGCAGCCCAGCATCAAAATTTTATCCCATAACCTCAGTTGGTATAAAACTCAGTCACCTACTTTATCTAAGCTGATTGACCAGCAAAAACCTGATATTATATTTTTACAAGAAATTGTTAGGAAACATACTGAAAGAGCTTTCACCTGGTTAAAAGCAGACTACCCCTATCAAATTGGCACTCCCCCTGTAGGAATTCTCAGTAAATATCCCATTGTATCGAGCGAAATACTGCACTTAGCCGACCATCCAGAAACGCAGCAGCGGGCAATTATTAAATTTAAGGAACAAGAAGTAGTGATTTATAATATGCAAGCTACCGGGCCGTGGTTGAAAATATCTAAAAAATGGCGTTTTCTCAAAATTCCAGTTTACAAATATGACAAACGTTCGCCTGAAATTCAAGACTTAGTGCAGCGAGTTGAGCGAGAAACTCTGCCAGTAATTGTCGCAGGCGATTTTAATATGACAGACGAAACCCAAGACTATGACAGGGTGCAGAAAGTCATGCAAGATTCTTTCCGAAAATCTGGATTTGGGTTTGGTTTTACCTGGCCTCGCGGTTGGGAACTTAAATTCTTGGTAAAAAGGTCCAATTGGAGATTAAATTATCCCGTTTTCCGGATTGATTATATTTGGTATTCCAAGCATTGGGGTGCTAAATCTAGTTCGGTTTTGAAGGCCACGGAGTCCGATCATTTGCCTGTAGGAGCAGAACTTATTTTGTTAAAGGAAGCCAGATTGTGAGAAGTTTTATAGTCAATACCAGTCGGCGATTGCGAGTTCCGAAACTCTAGAAAATTCGTTGACATTGTGGGTGAGGAGAGTCGCTTGGAGGGCTACGGCTGTCCCTGCAATCAAAACATCGATCGGGCCGATGGGAGTACCTTGTTGCTCCAACTGGGCGCGAATTGTAGCAGCCGCAAGAGCAGCATCGCGATCGAAAGGAATAACGTTAACTCTGCTCAAAAATTGCTGAAGTTGTTGGGTGCGTTTTGCCGGCGAATTGGATTTAGCAATGGCGACTTGCAACTCAAAAAGGACGATCGTAGAAACGACTATTTCCTGGGGAGAAACATTAGCAAGGTTTTGAGCAACTTGTCCTTGACCTTTGAAATAGTAGATCAAAGTGTTGGTATCCAAAACGTACATTTACAGACTCTCCCGCAGGATGTCTTGTCCGGATTCAGCACAAATATATTCCAAGGATGGAAAATCTTTTGCCCAAGTTCCAGCAAGGGAAAAAACAAGTTCAGTCCAAGGAATCGGAGAGTCTACGGTGTCTGTTGGTTGGTTGGCGCTCAGGTGCTTGGCACAAACGAATTCAGCGAAAGTGAGAATTTCGCTGGCTTGGTCTTTGGGAAGGGTTTTGACGATTGCGTAAATCTGTTCAGCGATGGTCATAATCTGCTTCTAGGTAAGGTGCAGATTCAATTATACAAAACCAATTTGATCCCTGCTTTATCAGTCTTCGTCGCTGTGGACTTTGCCCAAGAAAAACTTAGCTCAGCACTGGCGGCAATCCTACCTCTTGCGGCTGCACAAACCTGCCATTAAAACTAACAGCTTTATCCTCAAAAGTCCTCGCTTCCGCTACCGCTTGCCGCAAATGAGCTCGCTCCATATCGTCCTGAATTCCCCCCACCAAATATACAATTAACTTCGTCGCTAAATCCTTTCCAGAAACTAGCACTCGCTTTTTGTTCGGATCGTACAATATCCCGTACCAGGCAGACTCAGGATTGTCCATGTGGCTAAATCCTTCATCGACATCGAATCTCCGGAGTTTGTCGAAAATAGATTTCAGGGAAAGTTTTTTCCTAAATACTAGAATTCCCAAAGCATTAGCTAAAGCAATTTGACCGACTGGACGGAACAAAATATTTCCCTCGCCCCCTGGCTTTTCAAAACTAAATCGGCGCAATTCCGCCGTTTCTTCGCCGCTTTCAATTCTTTGATAGCTGGGCAAAGTTGCTAAATGATCGAACAATTTTTTAAACTCTTCAATTCCCTCTTTCAGTTCTTCATCTTCGGGACGCATGGGAATTAAACCTTTTCGTTCCGGCTTCCAATGGGGGAATTTGTATTCTAAATACCGTTCGGACATATCTTGCAGCGCTTGCAATGTGGTTAAGACAGTTGATTTGGCTGCGACTGTGGCGCTGTCCCAATTGACGCGGGGATTTCTGTCATCTTGTTCTTTTAATAACGGATGGGTGACGGCAATTTTTCGGGCTGCGATCGCAAATCCGTTGTCCTCGTTCAATAATGCTAGCTGGCCCTGACTCAGCGTGACCGCCATTAGGTTAACGTGCACAAAGATCGATCGCACGCGCCGTTGTGCTTGCTGTCGCGTTTCGCCCGCTACCGCCGCCGGGATAAACTCAATCCCGATTTTTTCGTGAGCTAATTTATACACTGTTTCGGGGTCGATTTGATACTCTTCTGCTAAATCTTCCAGAGTAATTGCAGCGCCGACAGGTTTTTTATTTTTGTTGTATCTTTGCAGGATTCCGGTTTTAATTAAACTGATTAAACCTTGAACTCCCATCAGCCTATGCTGGCCGTCTAAGGCAAAAATTGAGAGTTCTTTTGAAACATTCAAAAGCCCTAAGTTCTCGTTTTTATCAAAGGATGTAAATTCAGTCGCGGATTTGGTTGCTACGCCATTTTTATCCCATTCCTCGGCTAGAGGATTGTCTACCCACGGGGGACTGACGACTACTAAAACTGCGGGGAATTTGTGCGATTTTCGGGCTGCTAAATATTGAGTTAAGGCGGCTTGGCGCGACCAATCTAAGGGACGCTGGATAATTTCGTCAATGGTTTCGTCGTCGCGGACGATGTTGTTGGTTTGGAGGTCGAATTTTTGGCGGAAAAGCGGCATTTGCGAGGCGAAACGGACGCGAGAGTCTAACCATTCTAGGGTGACTGAACCGATGTATGCTTCGCTGTTTCCCATCTGGGTTTTTTGGACGAAAATGCGATCGTCCTTTCCTAAATAATTATCTAATAAAAGTGCGATTTCCTGTCTGTCGCTATTTTCTTTTTCTAAAATTTTGCTAGCGAGGTCATCCGCTGGGTTATTGTTCATCGGCGGTTTTTAGATAATTAGGCTATTTTTTTTAAAAATATCATATATTAAATTTTCTGTCAACGCTTGTTTTTAAAAAAACATTGTGAAATACTTAAGTTATGCCCGAACAGCCCACCTAAACATCATAAAACTTGCAAAAAGTCAATAGCTATTAATGCCCAATGTCCCATGCCCCATGCCCCATGCCCCATGCCCCATGCCCCATGCCCCATTCCCAATGCCCCATTCTAAAATATGTCTACTCCTTCCTTTGAATACATTTTGCCGGTGATCCGGGGAATTCAAGCGGGCCGCGAATATTACGTGTCGATGTGTCCGGTGCGTTTTTTGCCGAAATTGTTTCCCTTTGAATCTGAAGATTTGCCGCCATCAATGCGGGCGAAACGCGCGCTTAACAAAGCTAGAATTCCCGAAATTGCTGATTATTTTGTTAAGAATCCTACAAATTATACTTGTGGGGCAATAGCTGCTTCGATTGATGCGGATATTACTTTTGAAGCTGTGGGAAATGAGGCAGAAGAACGGAAAATTGGTCGCTTGCGGGTGCCGATGGATGCTAAGTTTACTATTAATGACGGACAGCATCGGCGCGCGGCTTTTGAGATGGCTTTGAGGGAAAATCCGCAGTTGGGATATGAGACGGTGGCGCTGATTTTGTTTCTCGATATTGGGTTGGAAAAATCGCAGCAGATGTTTGCTGATTTGAATAATTTTCAAGTTCCTTTGGAGGCGTCGCTAAGTGTACTTTACAACCACCGGGACGATCGCGCTTTTGTGGTGAAGGCGGTGGTTAAGCAGGTTGAGGTTTTCCGGTGTTTGACTGAGATGGAGAGGGGGAGTTTGAACGGGCGATCGCACAAGTTGTTTGCGCTGAGTGCGATCGATCGTGCTATTATGGCTTTGCTGTCTAATATTCACGGCAGCGAACAGGCAAAACCCTCTGGTTCTCGCACCAAAAAAGAACAGAAAGAGGAAGAACTCGCTCAAAAAATACAACTGGCGGTTAGTTATTGGAATGCAGTTAGCACTTTTATTCCAGATTGGCAATTAGTTCTGCACAAGCAAGTTGCGGCGGGGGAAATGCGCCGGGATTGCGTGCACTGTCACAGTGTTGTGCTTGAGAGTTTGGGGGAAGTTGGGGCAGCTTTGCGATCGGTTTTTCCTGAAAGTTGGGAGGAACGTTTGAGCCTTTTGCAGCAGGTTGATTGGTCGATTTCTAATCCTGATTGGGAGGGAGGGATTTTGTTGAAAGGGGGGATTTCTAAGTCGAGGGCGAGTGTTAGTTGGATGACTGATTATTTGAAAAAGCGGTTGGGTTTGGAAACCGCATAGGCACGCGGACAGTGATATAATTATCTCCTGTTTCGGCTATAAAATTACTTTTTAGTCTGCTGACACTGCTTAAATTGTCTAGTTTCTGCGTTATGGTTGTGCCTTGCGGTGCTTAACTTTTTGTTGAAAAGAGTGTAAAATTTTAGCTCGGATTGTATTTAATCATAGCGGGAGGAGGAAATGACTACAGGAGAAGAGTCCGAAAATAAGAATTTAGCATACTATCGCCAACGTTTTGCAGCTCTTAATGTAAATAACACACGCCAACGTGGTCAAGCTAATCATAAGCCAATATTACTATTGTCAATCATCGATCTAATTGCTCAAGGAATAATTAGGGAAAATCGAATTTATGTTTCGGACGCCTTGGTTAAAACATTTAACAAGTATTGGGAAATTTTAGGTTCTGACTCTCACAATCGTGGTTTGTACTATCCATTTTGGCATTTGGAAGGTGATGGATTCTGGCATAAAACATTGAAATCGGGATTTAACGGTTCAAAGCCTAAAACAACTAACAAGCTAAGAGAAGCTGTAGAATACGGTAGTTGGGATAATGAATTATTCGATTTACTCCAAGACCAAAATTCTAGAGCGGAATTAATAGATACACTGATTGCTAAATGGTTTTCATCAAATAGAGACGATATTGGAGAGATTTTGCAGGTAAATCAAGAGTTTGAAAATGTTAGTCACACAGAAAGAGAAATGTCGGCTACAGCCGAAGTTTCTGACGGAGAACCGAGATTTTATTTAACAAAATCTGCTGTTAGAAATGCTTTTTTCAGGAAAGCAGTAGTACATACCTATGATTACAAGTGTGCATTTTGTCGATTGAAAGTTATCAGAAATCTAACTCAAAATATTGTAGATGGCTCACATATTAAGCCATTTTCAAAGTTCTATGATAATCAAATTAATAATGGGATATCCTTGTGCAAAAATCATCATTGGGCTTTTGACCAGGGTTGGTTTGCTATAGATGATAATTATAGAATTATCGTCGCTAATGACTTAGAAGAGGAATCCCCCAATGCCAGATGTATGAAAGATTTTCATAGTGAAACTATTCTCCTGCCCACTTCCGACCAAGATTTACCAAGACTTGAATCGCTAGAATGGCATCGGCAGAATGTATTTAGAGCTTAATAAAGTAACTGAGGTTGAAGACATGACTGAAACAATGCTACCACTTTTTCCACCCCGTACCGTTAGGGACTTAGTGGAAGAAATAAAAAAATTAAGTCAAGAAATTAGAGATTTATATTGTTTAGATGATCTACCTTGGGTTTTAGGATATTCCGGTGGGAAAGACAGCACTGCGGTAGTGCAGCTTATCTGGTATGCAATAGCAGAATTACCACCTGAAAAAAGGACGAAAAAAATTTATGTAATTACCACAGATACACTGGTAGAGAACCCGATAGTTTCTACTTGGGTACGTCAGTCATTAAAACAGATGAAGTCTGCGGCTATAAAGCAGCAGCTCCCAATAGAGCCTCATATGCTTTATCCAGATGTCAAAGATACTTTCTGGGTCAACTTGATGGGAAAAGGCTACCCAGCCCCGAGACATGGATTTCGCTGGTGTACTGAACGCCTGAAAATCCTTCCTTCTAATCGGTTTGTTCGTGATATGGTGAGAATCAATGGAGAAGTAATTCTGATATTGGGTACTCGCAAAGCTGAAAGCATTAAACGCGCTGTTTCAATGGAGAAACATGAAATAGGTCGCATGAGTGACCGTCTAAATGATAAATCTAGTTCCATTAAATCTCTGCTTTATCAGAGTCCTAGTCTGCCTAATTCCCTAATTTATAGTCCGATAGAAGATTGGCGAACTGATGAAGTCTGGATTTTTCTGAATCAGTGGCCTAATCCTTGGGAAAATAGCAATAAAGATTTATTTACCATGTATCGAGGCGCAACAGCAGACAATGAATGTCCTTTAGTTGTCGATACGTCTACACCTAGCTGCGGCAGTTCTCGCTTTGGCTGCTGGGTTTGCACAATGGTAAGCCAAGACAAATCTATGGAGGCAATGATTCAAAACGATGAGGAAAAAGAATGGATGCAGCCTCTTCTCGATATTCGCAACGAATTAGACATAAAAGACGATCGCCCCAAAAGAGACTTCCGACGCATCTACGGTAGAGTAGAACTGTTTGAACGCAACATGGGCGACGACACAACCTCCGTCGAACCCATCCCAGGGCCCTACACCAAATTCTGGCGAGAACACTGGCTGAGACGAGTCTTGGAAGCACAAACCCAAATCCGCAAAACCGCCCCCCTAGAAATGCGCGACATCACCTTAATTACCCCAGAAGAACTTAGCGAAATCCGCCGCATTTGGCTGGAAGAAAAGCACGAATTCGACGATTCTTTGCCCCGGATTTACGAAGAAGTCACGGGCGAACCTTTTGAAGATTCCCGTCCCGCCGCCGAAAGAAAACTCCTCGGTAGCGATGAATGGACTGCGATCGAAGAGATTTGCAGCGACGACAAAATGCACCTCGAATTGATGGCAAAACTCCTGGATACAGAACGCCAATACTACACAAAACCCCGCCGTACAGGCATTTACGCCGATTTGGACAAATGCTTTGAAACCAGTTCGCGATCGAAGGAAGAAGCGATTGGCAATGCCCACTATCAACGCAATTTAAAAAAAGCGGTGGAAGATATTAAAGCAAATCCGACGGAAAACATTCAGCAATTCAAAGATGCGATCGCCCAAACCAACAGTTCCGCCAAAAACGATACCGTTGATATTGCCAAACTTAAAGAAGAACTCGAAAGCAACAGCAATCAAAGCAGACAGTTGTCTTGGGCGGATATTAAATTTTCACCGCCAAATTTAGGAGGGGAAAAACCTAGCGATTAGCACGCGCTAGCCTGCGGTTAAACCCAAACTTGTTGACAGCCACCCCGCCGAGCGATCGGATACAATAGGCTGTCAACTAACCTCATTATTGCCCAAGCCTCATCGTTGAAATTACAAAATTTTTACGACCATGATTAATCCTAATATTCCCCATCAGGATATTACATACAGCATCATCGGCTGTGCAATGAGAGTACACCGGAGGACGCAAAAAGGTTTAAGAGAAAAACATTACCAAAGAGCCTTTGATGCAGAAATGATAGAAGCCGGTTTAACAACAGAAATGGAGTATCCCAGACAAATTTACGACGGTGAAGTTTGGATGGGAATCCTCTATCTAGACCATTGGGTGAATCAAGGTATTGTAGTAGAGGATAAAGCCGTAAGTTATCCAATGACCGATAAAGATAAAGCTCAAATAATAGCTTACGTAGCAGCTACAGGAGCGCAAGTAGGTTTATTTATAAACTTTGGACGCAGCAAATTAGAATATCACCGCATCCTCCCACCAAAATCTGTACAAGGTTGGCAAAAACACATTCAACCATACTTGTGGACGCCGAAAACAAGTGGCAGGGGTTGGACAAGAGGAAGTTCAGGAACCTATGAAGAAACAGATGCGGAACTCCCCTTACCGCCCAGCATTACACCCCAGAACCAGGAGGAAGATTCAACCGATGTGATTGATTGGTAGCAAGGGGGGGGGACGGTTAGCAACGGATTTTGTAACGGATGTAACGGATGATTAGTGGGTGATTACCAAATCCGCTGCTAATCGCCCCCCACCAACCAGCCATCCGTTAAATCCGCTACCAAATCCGTTGCTAACCGCCCCCCCCACCAACCACCCATCCGTTAAATCCGTTGCTAATCGCCTCCCACCAACCAGCCATCCGTTAAATCCGCTACCAAATCCGTTGCTAACCGCCCCCCCCACCAACCAACAACATCTACATCTACAATGCAATTTCTCGAACTCGTCCTCAAAAACTTCGGCCCCTATGCAGGCACCCAAACCATCAATCTCCGCCCCGAAAAAGACGGAAATCCCTGCCCAGTTATCCTATTTGGCGGCATGAATGGCGGCGGCAAAACCACCCTCATGGACGCCATTCGCCTCGCCCTCTACGGTGGCCGCGCCCAATGTTCCACCAGAGGGAATTTAAGCTACAGCGACTTTCTCAATCAATGCGTCAACCGCCACACTCCCCCATTAGAAGATACCCGCGTCGAACTAACATTTGAACAAGTCCAAGACGACAAATTAGCTCAATTCAAAATAGTTAGATACTGGAAAAAATTAGATATCAAAGATAACTTAAGCATTCTTATCTACAGCGAGATTGTCAGCGATTGGTGGTCGGACAAAGCAATTACTAACACCTGGGACGAATACATCGAAACCCTTTTGCCCGTCGGAATATCCAACCTATTTCTGTTTGACGGCGAACAAGTAAAAGAACTCGCCGAACTCGAAACACCGCCGGAGTTTGTCGTCGGGGCGATTAAATCTCTTTTAGGTTTAGAATTAGCAGAACGCCTCGCCGTCGATTTAGAAATATTAGCCGGCCGCAAGCGGAAAGAAATTGCTGGCAAAAAAGACTTGGCTGCTTTAGAGAAAATCGAAGAAACTTTTAAGAAAATTAGTGAGGAAATAGACTTAGCTAAGCAAGAACAAGCCAGCTTTAAAAACGAGTTAGATAAAGCTCAAAAGAATCAGCAAAAAGCATCAGAAAAGTTTATTTATGAAGGCGGAAAAATTGCCGCCGATCGCAGTCAACTAGACAGACAGCTAAACGACTACAGAAATCAGGCAGAAAAAACCCGTCAAGCCATGATGGAATTGGCATCAAATACGCTACCGCTAGCCCTGATTTCGCCTTTGCTAAGTGAAGCAAAAATTCAAGCAGAAACAGAAGCCAACCAGCAGCAAGCAAAGATTGCCCAAAATGTTATCAAACAAAGAAGCGATCGCCTTCTCAACTATATCGCGGAAATCTCGTTAAATCCCCAACAGCTAGATAAAATTCAAGACTTCATCCGCCAAGAAAACCAAGAACTCGAACAGCAAGCGGGAACAGACTCCCCGCCCTGGATGAACGCCGACAACAACAGCATCCAGCAACTAGAAAACCTTCTTAGCTACCAAATCAAAGCCCAGCAAATTTTAGCCCGCGACCAAATAGAAGAAATCAAAAGCATCGAAGCAGAAATCGACTTCACAGACAGACAACTGGCAGCCGCAGCTTCCCCCGAAGCCTACGAAAAACTAGAAGAAGAAGTCAGGAAAGCCCAAAAAGCAGTCGCTATCGCAGCCGCCGCTTGTGAATCAGCCAACCGCCGCGTCGATGAATTAGAGAAAGAATTAGCCAAAAACCAAAAAGAACTAGAAAGCTACAGCAGCGAATTCATCACCATCAGAAACAGCCAACACGTCATCGCCTCCATCGCTAAAGCCCAAGCCACCCTGAAACTCTTTAAAGAAAAACTCACCCTCAAAAAACTCAACAAACTCGAAATAGAAATTACCGACTGTTTCCGCTACCTGTTGCACAAAACCGACCTCGTGCACAGAGTTGCGATCGACACTCAAACATTTAGCCTCTCCATTTACGATCCAGAAGGCAAACCGGTACCCAAACACCGACTTTCTGCCGGGGAAAAACAATTGCTGGCGATCGCTTTTTTGTGGGGATTGGCGAGAGTATCCGGGAGACAATTGCCAGTGGCGATCGACACTCCCTTGGGCCGCCTCGACTCCTCCCACAGAAACAACCTAGTCGAACGCTATTTCCCCTCGGCCAGCCACCAAGTCATCCTGCTTTCTACCGACACGGAAATTGGAAAAGTAGAATACGAAAAACTCCAAGAGTTAGAGGCGATCGCCCACAGCTACCTCCTCAAATACGACTCCGCCAAACACCAAACCACCGTGGAAAAAGGTTACTTCTGGGAATGAACCGCAGATGAGGGCAGATGAACACGGATGAACGCAGATTGGATTGGATGGCATGGGAATTTTTGGTATAGTTTTGGATGTGGGATGTTTTTAACCGCAGATGAGGGCAGATGAACACGGATGAACGCAGATTGGAATTGAATGGGATTACGGAAAAAATTATTGGTTGTGCTTTTAAGGTAGGAAATACTTTAGGTTGTGGATTTTTGGAGCAAGTTTATCAGAATTCTTTGGTTTATGAACTTCGCAAAACAGGAATGCTGGTTGAACCTCAGTTTGTCATTTATGTCCATTATGAAGATATAATCGTTGGGAAATTCGTACCAGATGTGTTGGTGGAAAGATCCGTGCTTGTAGAACTCAAAGCTATCAAATCACTGGGGGAAAGAGAAATGGCACAGTGTCTAAATGTCATAAAAGCTACAAAACTAACCGTCTGCTTGCTCATCAACTTCGGCAACCCTAAAGTTGAAATTCAACGAATAGTCAATAATTTCTAAACCGCAGATACAATCTCATGCTATTATCTGCGTTCATCCGTGTTCATCTGCCCTCATCGGCGGTAACAAAATTATCAACATATGGAACCACCAGTCGATCGCATCCGCCTCTCCCAAACAGGCAAAGACCAACTATCAAAACTGAAACGATCGACCAAAATCGATCAGTGGAATATTCTATGCAGGTGGGGATTTTGCCGATCGCTCGCCGAACCCAGCATCCCATCCCCAGTACCAATTCCCAGCGACAGCAACGTCGAATTAAGCTGGGATGTCTTCGGCGGCGACATGGCCGATATCTTGATAATGGCCCTCAAGCAGCGCTGTCACCAAGATAATTTAGGCACAGAAAAAGAAACTCTAGCCAAACAGTTTCGCCTGCACTTGCACCGAGGGATTGGTTATTTGGCCGGCGATCCGAATATTAAGAAAATCGAAGACTTGGTGGCGATCGCTCTATCGCCTGAGAAATTAAGAAATTAAACGAACCGCGAAGACGCAAAGGACGCGAAGGAAGAAGGGAAGAGAAGGGATGAGTTCACAATTTACTTTAGTAAAAGCGGGAAAAAATGACCTACTGGCCCTTGACCTTCCCCAATATCCAAAGCATATTTGAGAGCAGTAGTCACATAATCCTTAGCCAATGTCACCGCTGTAAATAAATCTTTACCTAATGCTAAATTAGCGGCGATCGCAGCGCTCAAAGTACAACCAGTCCCGTGAGTATTCCCAGTGTCAACATTTTCAGTCTTCAACACATCCAACCGCGTACCGTCAAACCAAACATCAATTCCCCGCAAATCTCCCGCCATCCCGCCGCCTTTCACCAAAACAGCTTTCGCACCCAAACGGTAAATCTGCTGCGCCGCCGATCGCATATCATCAACAGAATTAATCTGCAAACCGCTCAAAATCTGAGCCTCAAACCGATTCGGAGTCACGACAACAGCCATTGGAATCAAAACATCCCGCAAAAATGCGATCGCCCCCTCATCAATCAATCGATCGCCCGATCGTGAAACCATCACCGGATCGACAACCAAATTCCCTATTCCCAAAACCTCCACCTGTGAAGCCACCGCCGCCATAATTTCCCGATTCAGCAGCATCCCAGTCTTCACAGCATCCACCCCAATATCCCCCACTACCGCCTCAATTTGAGCCGCCACAGCCTCAGCAGACAAAGCATCCACCCGCGTCACCCCCAAAGTATTTTGAGCCGTCACACAAGTCAAAGCACTCGTACCATGCACGCAGTGAAACGCAAAAGTCCGCAAATCCGCCTGAATCCCGGCCCCACCGCCACTATCAGATCCAGCCACAGTCAAAGCCACAGGAATCCTCGATTTAATCATCTTCTTTCAACCGCAGATAAACGCCAACTTTCCCCAGACACATCCCATCTTATCCGCGTTCATCAGCGCTCATCCGCCCTCATCTGCGGTTAAAATTGCCAAACAAAATTAGCTATGATTAAACCAAATGTAAAGAATTATTGCAAACAACTGTGAAAATCACCCGAATCGACCTCAACTCTTGGATCTTCCACATCTCCGGCCAAACCATCCTCGTCGATCCCTGGCTGGTCGATCCCCTGGTATTTTACGGTCAACCCTGGCTGTTCACCGCCTACCACAACACCCCCGTCGCCTTCACTCCCAGCACCTTACCGCCGATCGACCTCATCCTAATTTCCCAAGGATTAGACGACCACTGTCACAGACCAACACTCGAAAAGCTCGATCGCGCAATTCCCGCGATCGCCTCACCCACCGCCGCCAAAGTCCTCAGCAGTTTAGGCTACACCAGTATCACATCTTTAGCAAATTGGCAAGAATTTAATTATCTAGAAAAGTTACAAATTACTGCGGTACCCGGAGCCGAAATCCAGCCGGGACAGGAAGAAAACGGCTACTTGCTCAAAGATTTAAGCAGCGGCGAGACACTTTATTACGAACCGCACTTACCGCCATTAGACAAAGTTAAACAAAAAATAGACACAGTAGACGTAGCCATCGCCCCAGTCATCGGTCAAATCTTCCCATTCCTCGGACAAGTCATCATCGGCCCTTCGGAAGCCCTCAGCCTCGCCCAAACACTCAAACCTCGGTTTTTCCTGCCTACAGCGGCGGGAGACATCCGAGCCACAGGCATTTTACCAATGTTAGTGCGATCGGTTGGCAGCATCCCCGAATTTCGCGATTTGCTAGCAAAATCGGGACTTTCCACCCAACTCCTCGAACCCGAACCAGGCCAAACCCTAGAAATTTGAGATTTTAGATTTGAGATTTTAGATTTAATCCGCCATCCAAAATCCCAAATCCAAATTTATCTAGGCGGGCGACGGTTACGCAAAAACTCAGGAATATCCAATCCCAAATCCTGCGGCGGTTTCGCTTTCGGATCGGGCGTCTGTTGAGCAGGAGTCGTCGGCACAGTTGCAGCCCGCCAAGGAGCATTAACATTTTGCGTCCGCCCCGGAGTCGGAGGCGGGGAAACTTCTCCCGAAAAACCAGTAGCGATCACAGTAATCTTAATTTCGCCCTGAAGCCGCTCGTCAATCACCGCTCCAAAAATAATATTGGCATTCGGATCGACAACCTCGTAAATCGTCTCAGCCGCCGCATTCACCTCGTGCAGCGTCATGTCAGTACCGCCAGTGATGTTAAACACCACACCTCTAGCGCCCTCAATAGACGAAGCTTCCAGCAGAGGCGAAGAAATAGCCTGCATCGCAGCCTCCCTAGCCCGTGACTTGCCAGAACCCACGCCGATCCCCATCAAAGCCGAACCCGCATCAGCCATTACTGCCCGCACGTCAGCAAAGTCAACATTCACCAAACCGGGAATAGTAATAATGTCAGAAATACCCTGAACCCCTTGGCGCAGGATATCGTCAGCAACTCGAAAAGCCTCTTGCACGGGCATTTGTTCGGAAATCACAGACAGCAGCTTGTCGTTAGGAATTACGATCAGCGTATCCACCCGGGTTTGCAAAGCCGCAATCCCTTCCTCAGCTTGGCTGGTGCGCCGCCGTCCTTCAAACGTAAAAGGCCGCGTCACTATGCCCACAGTCAAAGCGCCCATTTCCTTAGCGACCTCAGCCACGATCGGAGCCGCGCCCGTGCCCGTACCGCCGCCCATGCCGGCCGTGATAAACACCAAATCCGCATGATTCAGAGCATTAGCAACTTCATCGCGGGATTCCTCCGCAGCCTTTTGACCGATCGCCGGATTGCCCCCCGCGCCCAAACCGCGCGTCAACTTCTGTCCGACTTGCAAGCGTTTCGGAGCATTTGAGAGAACCAGAGCTTGGGAATCTGTATTCACGCACCAAAACTCGACACCAGAAACCTCGCTGGCAATCATCCGGTTAACGGCGTTGCCCCCACCGCCGCCGACGCCAATTACTTTGATTTTGGCAGCACTGCTGGGCATTATGTCTTTGGGATTGACCATAGGATCGATATCAATACTATCTACATTTACATAACCAGACTTGCGTCTAAAGGGATTGGCGGAATCTGCAGCCACCGGAAAATTTTTTACTTCTTCCGAAGGGGGACTGTCTTGGTCAGACCCCTGTCTATTATTAAGCTTCATTAGAGTCGGGGATAGTAGATTACAGCTTTTTAACTAAACGCCAATTCACAATCAACTATAGGCTAAGTTGCGCGAAAAACTAACACTGGTCGATGCTTAATGTTAGCAATCTCGGATTTGGCCGACCTCGCTAGCCTAGACCTCGCTTGACCCCATCCAGGTACTTGACCGGATTAAGGCAGTTGTAAGCAAGGCAGAAGGAAAAAAAATGGATACTAGCCTCAGAGTCATCGGGATGGAAAGAAAAATCAGATTTTTTTTCCCGACTCGATATCAAAAAACAGTCCTTATTTCCAGCGCTGCGTATTGATCCTGATGGCTAAAAATTCTGCCGTCCGATCGATACCTTCTACCTTTTGTTGACAGAGGATCAATTTCGGGCGCGAGTGGGTGCCGGAGTTGAACTCTCCAAACTGCCGGGTAGTTCTGGCAAATGGACGATCGGCGAAGCAGGATTTTTCAAGTCAATGTAGGCTATTTTGCTTGAATCTATCTGTTTTGGCAATTGTCGCATTCGGTCTAAAACCTTAAGTTGCTCCGCAGTCTTGGAACTGTACGGCCCTAAGTGTACGGTACCGATCTCTGTTTTCAAGATCAAGTTGTTCGGGTTTTGCCAATTAATCTCAAACACTTTCACCGTCAAGCCGCTGAGTCCTTGGTAAAACTTCGGCCAATAGGCGCGATACTGTTCCAAAGGCCCGATGACTTTTAAAGTGGGCAAAGAACGCTGAGGCTGCGTTCCCGGAATGCTGCCGGGCCCGATCGAACTATTCTGCGATCGTACAGCAGTATAACTATCCGACGGCATCCAACCTCCGCGAGCGTCCAGCCACCCCACTTTTTCCTTGTCACTGTTCGATTTCAACACCGCAGTCGGCTGCGCCACCGCCACCGGCAGGCTTTCTGCCACTTCTACAGTCAAACTCGGCGGAAACAAGTTGCGAGTCACCTTCGCTTTGGCGATCGGCCCCGTGGACTCCAGCTTTTCGGCCAGGGCCTGCGGTTGAATCCCCCACAGCGACTGCGGGTAAGACAGCGGCACCAAAGACCGCACCGCCTTATCCGACAGCCACTGATTGCCCTCCACCTTCACTTGTTCCGATCGGGCTATCAACCAAGCCGGCTGAGCAATCCACCACAGCAAACCTCCAGCCATTGCGCTCGCTGCCAGCATTTGCCACACAACAGCCGCCAATCGAGCGCGCCTCTGCTGCCGCAACTTTTGGCGCCTGCGCCCTAACTCTGTTTGAGAAACCGCTCCAAAACTAGCCATCTACGTCTTGACAATATAGTAATTAAGGATTAGCACAAATTCAAAACTGTTTAATCTCTCTCTTGAACCCTGTTTTCCCCTACCATTTAACCAGATTCCCGCAAATTTACCCAGACTCCTGCCAATATCAGTAATATCACTGAGTCCCATAAGTAATAAAAAATTATTAATTAAAAATTACCCAATTCCAGCGCCGGGAAAACCCCTTACCAGATCAAGGTTCTTTGGGTATTTAGGGCATTACCCCACAGTGCAAAAGGTTACAAATCAAACTAAACTCAACTAAAGAAAGTTTAGACTTTCGATTAACTTTTTTAACTTTTATTCGGCTTCCATTGTGATCGCACTCGAATTAGACAGATTCTATAAAGCCTGCAACCCGAGCAAGACCCTTGTTGCGGGAGACCCAGGAGATTATCAATACTACATTGATTTTGGTTCCGTGCGTGGGGGCAAAATCATTGAATCTTTACAGCGAACCATTACCCGCATCTCCCCCAACGAGCCAACGTGTCAGCTATTTACAGGACATATTGGGTGTGGCAAATCTACGGAATTGTTTCGACTAAAAGCTGAGTTAGAGCAAGAGGGTTTTTGCGTCGTCTACTTCGAGTCTTCCCAAGACTTAGACATGGGTGATGTAGACATCAGCGATATTTTGCTGAGCATTGCGCGCCAAGTCAGCGAAACTATGGAATCCGCTAAAATCAAACTCAGACCGAGCTATTTTACCAATCTGTTTGCAGAAGTGGCAGAATTTTTGCAGACTCCCATAGATTTGTCAGCGGAAGCCGAGTTATCTGTAGGCATTGCGAGAGTTACTGCTAAAACTAAAGACTCTCCCAAACTGCGATCGCAACTCAGGCAATATCTCGAACCCCGCACCAACAGCATCTTGCAGTCCATCAACGAAGAACTCCTCAACAGAGCTAACGCCGAACTCAAGCAGCAAGGGAAAAAAGGACTCGCAGTCATCGTTGACAACCTCGATCGCCTCGACGCCTCCCTCAAACCCAGCGGACGCACCCAGCCAGAATATCTGTTTTTAGACCGCGGCGAACAGTTGAAAAAACTTAATTGCCATGTTGTCTACACGATTCCCCTGACTTTGATTTTTTCCAACGACTTCGGCCGCCTCGCCAGTCGATTTGGAGTCAAGCCCAAGGTGATGCCGATGGTACCGGTGCAAATGCGATCGGGCGAAGACCACATTGAAGGAATGGCACTCCTCCGGCAGCTAGTATTAGCTAGAGCTTTCCCGAAAGTTGCTCCCGATCAACGCATTGATTTGATTTCCCAGGTGTTTGACTCTCCCGAAACTTTAGATCGGCTTTGTCGGATTAGTGGCGGTCACGTTCGCAATCTACTGATGCTTTTATATAGCTGTTTGCAGCACGAAGACCCTCCCTTTTCTCGCGAATGCCTCGAAAGCGTCATTCAAGAATATCGCGATGACCTTTTGGGAGCCATCAATGACCTGGAATGGGAATTGCTGTTTCAAGTTGTCAAGCGACAAAGTGTAACCGGCGAAGAAGAATCTCAAATCTTGTTGCGAAGTATGTTTGTCTTTGAATACCGCGATCAAGAAGGTCGTTGGTTTGGGATTAATCCAGCCCTAGCAGAAACCAGAAAATATAAGGAGTGGCTGCAGCGCACTGAAGCAAAATAGTTGGGATTTTTGAGATGGCTTCGTGACTCCAAAAACCCTTAACCACGAGGGAATTAGAAAGTATTTAACTGAAAATTCATCGCTCACAACTCCGAAATCTTACAATCCAATACAGAAATCAGTCAGCGGTTTTTGCCACTGGCTGATTTCTGTTGAATGCTTGCTATAGGTGGTGAATGTTATTATCGTGTAAAACTTTGCCGCCACTAAGGACTTTACCCACTCTCAACTCTCATATCTGCAATGTCAGACCCCCTATGTCTGTTTTTATCTGTTGCTCTTAATTTAAACTAATTCCATCCCGGAAGACATTTTTTTGACTGTTGTGCTAAATGCCTGCTACAGATATATCGGAGTTGTTTCCTAATAGCTAGTCGTCGGTATGATCGTGAACTTAGCATTTGGCTATTTATGATCGGTAGTCCTTTATATATAGCTGAATCAAAAAATCTAAGATAACATTAAAATTTTATTGGGAAGTCTAGCATTCTCTAAGATTCAGAGGTATGATATCTTTACATTGGATCTAATAACTATGTAAGTATTGATAGGACAAGTACGGAAAACTACGTATTTATACAGAGATAAAGCGTCAGACAGAGACGGGGATGTCTAAGTAGAGACGCTTTCAGTCACGATTGGCGAGCGTTAGGTAATTGATTAATGAAAAAGAGGTGCACGCATGACCGATCTAATTAAGGTACAAGAAACTGCCAACTACAACGAGCGATCGCTCAAAACTCTGGTCAGGTCAATCACAATGTCTCAACACCAATTCTCGCTAATTTTGGTGCGCTGCAACTACGAGCAGTTGCGGCAACAAATAGCGCAGCGGCTGCGAGAAGTGTCCCCAGTTCCAATTCAAGATATCGTCCTGCCACCTTCAGTCAAAACCCTTTACACTACTCTGCAGGCAAGCACTTTCCAGGAGGGGTACTCGCCTGTCGGTGCCGCCTCGGCTTTGATGGTATTCGGTTTAGAAACAGTAGTAGCGATCGACGAAGTGATGGCTTCTACCAATCAAGTGCGAGACGAATTTCGCAAAAATTTTTCCTGCCCAGTGATTTTGTGGGTAACAGATGACATCGTGACCAAAATGATTCGTCTGGCCCCGGATTTCAAAAGTTGGGCCGCCGCCACAATTAAATTTGAAATGGGCGTTGACGAATTAATTAATTTCCTCGCTAGGCGGGCCAATACTATATTTAAAATAGGCGAACTCAATCAAGAACTCACCAGCAGCAACGTCAGCACCATCGCTAATTGTGAGACCTGCGAAACCCAGTGCGAAAAACCCGGTCTGGAGCGCGAAATGAGCCCAGGAGAACGCTTTCTAACTTTTAACTCAGGGCCCCAAAACAGACGACCATCAGAAGTCCACTCGTATTCGCCATTGAGTCCGGGCAATACCTTCGATTTGGCGATCGGCTCTTTGCCACGCCGAGAACTAGAATTAGCTTTAAGAGATTTACAAAATCGCGGTGAAGAATTAGAACCCGCCCTCAAAGCCAGCCTGCAATTCGTTCTCGGTCGAGATTACTATGTTAGCGACCAAACCGAAACTGCCTTAATTCACTACCAAGAAAGTTTAGTATTTTGGCAGCAGAAAACGGGCAACTGGGAACTGGCAAACTTGGAACATTCCGAAAACCCAGAAACCTTCTCCTCCTTGTCGAATCCTGTCCCCAAAATTTTATTTTTAGAGAGAGAAGGCATAGTGCTGTTTCACATAGCCCTGTGTCACCGGTTGCAAGCAGCCAGAAACCCGGTAGCCAACCGCCACCACTGGGAACAAGCTTGGATTAGCCTGGAACAATCTAGAAACGCTTTCTCCCTTGCTTCACGCCCGGAATTGGTCGCTGAGGTGACAGCACACCTCGGAGAAGTGCTGCAGCGCCTGAAAGCTTGGGGAGAGTTGCAAGCATTAGCGGAAAATTCTTTGCAGTTGCACTTCACTTACGGTACTCCCAGCCAACTAGCTCAAGATTACGGCTTTTTGGCTGAAGTTGCCCTGCAAGAGTCGAGGTGGAGTCAAGCCCGCCAGCTAGCGGAGTTGGCTTTGGCGATTTTGGATCAAACGCCTAATGATTTGAGATTGCTGATTGAAGATTTGAGATTGGGGTTTGAGGGAAATTATCCAGAAATTGTGGGTTCTAACGAGTTAAGTAACGAACCCAAATCTAAAATCCAACATCCTAAATCCGACAGGAGTTCGTATCTTTTACTTTTAGCCCGAAGTTTGCGGCAGCTAGGCCAGTGGGAAGCGGCGGTTCATTCTTTGGAGTTGGCTCAATCTCAAAGCGAGCCGAAGTACGACCCCCGACTTTACATCGATATTTTGACGGAATTGCAAGCGGTTTATTTCGAGCAGGGAGAGTACCTTAAAGCGTTTCGGATTAAAAAAACCCAGCGGTCGATCGAATATCAATACGGATTTAGAGCTTTTATCGGAGCCAGCCAATTGCAGCAGCAGCGCCAAGCGGTCAATCCTTCAGGTCCCTCAGCTCAAAACCAAGCTGCCATCGCAGCGTCCATGACAGCTTACTCGCGCCAAACAGATATCAATAGCTTGCTAGAAAGAATTAGCAGGGACGACCATAAATTAACTATTATTCACGGGCCCAGCGGAGTCGGGAAAAGTTCTCTAGTCAATGCCGGCTTAGTACCAGCTTTGAAAAATATTACTCCGGGTGCGCGGGATACATTGCCCGTAGTAGTCAAAGTTTACACCGACTGGCTGGTGGAGTTAGAAAATGCTTTGAACAGCGCACTGTACGACAAACAAGCCGAAGAGGAAAGTAAATTAATCTCGAAAGGACTACAGGAAATCAACAAAAGAAGTTGCTCGGTTATTCCTGCTCGCAGCTCGGAAGTCTCTTCTTTTATTATAGATAAGTTGCGCGAAAATGCCACAAATAATTTATTGACAGTGCTGATTTTCGATCAATTTGAAGAGTTTTTCTTTGTTTCGACTTCAGTGGCACAAAGACAACTTTTTTATAATTTTTTACGCTTGTTTTTGAATTTGCCTTATGTCAAGATAATTCTGTGCTTGCGCGAAGATTATTTGCACTACTTACTAGATTGCGATCGCTTCCCAAATCTTGACGCTATTAACAATAATATTCTCGACAAAAGTATCCGCTACCAACTGCGGAGTTTTTCTATCAAAGACGCGCGGGCTGTCATCGGACACTTAACAGAACGGGCGGAATTTTATTTAGAGCCGGCACTGATCGATGCCTTCGTTGAAGATTTAGCAGACGAACTGCAAGAAGTGCGACCAATCGAATTGCAGGTAGTAGGAGCGCAACTGCAAGAAGAAGGTATTACAAGTCTAGCACAATACCAGCAATTGGGGGACAATCCCAAAGCGGAATTAGTGAAAAGATCGCTCGAAGGAGTCATCTCTGACTGTGGTCTGGTTAACGAAGATGCAGCGTGGAAAATCTTGTTTTCCCTGACAGATGAAAGAGGCGTTCGCCTGATAAAAACCAAACACGAACTCTCGTTAGTGACAGGCCAACAGCCAGCAGATGCCCGCGAAACCGAATTATCGGCGATCGGCAGAAACCGAATTTCCCTACCGCGACAGTTCGCAAAAGACCCAGAAATCCGACCAAACAAAACCGACAACCTAGACTTAATTTTAGACATTTTAGTTGGTCACGGTTTGCTATTTCTGCTACGGGAAGCGCCAGAAGACCGCTATCAATTGGTACACGACTATTTAGTGCGACCAATCCGCCAAAGATTCGGCTTAGAAGCCCGACTGCACAAAGCAGAAGCAGATAAAAAAATGAGTCAAGCACAGCTCTATCGAGCCAATACTTTTCTCAAACAACTGCTGGGAGTAGCAGTAATCGGCGTTATGCTGCTAACCAGTTCCACCATCGCCGCCGTAAACTTTTGGTGGCGGGCTGTGGGTCAAAAACAGCTAGCTGTCGCTCAAACTCAGCGAGCCGAAATCAGTACCCTGACAGCAGCTTCTGAAGCACTTTATTTCTCAAACAACAAATTTGACGCCATGATGGAAAGTTTGAGAGCTGGTAAAAAGTGGAAACAGATCGAACACTCCCAACAAATGTATACTCTTAAAGACACCGAAATTCTGATTTCTGCTGCCCTCCAGCAGGCAGTTTATGGAGTCAAAGAACGCAACCGCTTGGAAGGACACGGCGATGTAGTTTGGGGTCTTAGCTTCAGTCCAGACGGGGAAACAATAGCTTCTTCCAGTGTAGATAAAACAGTCAAACTTTGGCGGCGCGACGGCAGTTTGCTGGCCACTTTCAAAGACCACACTAACAGTGTCTCCTGTGTCGCATTCAGTCCCGACAACAAAACTATAGCCTCGGCAAGTTTAGATAAAACTGTCAAAATTTGGCAAACTGACGGCAGTTTGCTGGCCACTTTCAAAGGGCATACTAATAGCGTTACCAGCGTTGCTTTTAGTTCAGACGGTCAAACGATCGCCAGCGGATCTACAGATAAAACTATCAAACTTTGGAAAACCGACGGCACGCTGCTGAGAACGATCGAACAATTTGCTCCCGTAAATTGGCTAAGCTTCAGCCGCGACGGCAAAATAATCGCTGTGGCTAGCGATGACGGTAGTGTGAAACTGTGGAGTTCTGACGGCAGGTTAATCGCTAATTTATGGCACAGCGAAAACAGACAACCCTCGAAAATTTACACCGTCAGTTTCTCCCCCGATGGTGAAACGATCGCCAGTGCAGGTGAAGATAAAACGGTGAAAATCTGGAGCATCGCTGCACTCAAACACCCACCAACAGAAAATTCAACACAAGCAAAAAAAGGTGAACTGCTAACAACTTTGCGCGGACACAGCAAGTGGGTATTTGGTGTCAGTTTCTCCCCCGACGGTCAAACACTTGCTTCTGGAAGTGCAGACGGGACTGTCAAACTCTGGAGTCTTGCTGGTGTTGGCGACAAGCGCCCAACTGATGCTAGCAACATTAAACCAGAGAGTCGCTTACTGAGAACTTTTGAGGGACACGCCGATCGAGTTACTCAGGTGAGTTTTAGCCCGGAAGGCAAAACCTTGGCTTCGGCGAGTTTTGACAAAACTGTCAGGCTGTGGCGACTCGATGACGTGCCGCTCAAAACCCTCGACGGACACCAAAACCGGGTGCAAAGCGTTACTTTCAGCCCCAACGGCCAAAGGCTGGCTTCTGCTTCTACGGACAACACTATCAAACTCTGGAGCCGCACGGGAGTTTTGCTGGAAACCTTGGAAGGACACACTCAGAGAGTCGCCAGCGTCAGTTTCAGCCCCGACGGTCAGCTACTTGCTTCTGGGAGTTACGACAAAACGGTGAAAGTCTGGAGTTTGACAGAAGATGGCATGAATAATATTCTCCCTTGTCCTTCGGCTCCGCTATTCCCGTGTTCGCCTTCTGTGCTGTTCACTCTCGACGGCCACGCCGACAGCGTGATGAGCGTGAGTTTTAGCCCCGATAGCGAGGTTCTGGCTTCGGCGAGCAAGGATAAGACTGTGAAACTCTGGACTAGAAACGGCAGGCTGATTAAAACTTTAACAGGACACACAGGCTGGGTGACTGGGGTGACTTTCAGTCCCGACGGCTCGATGCTGGCTTCTGCCAGCGATGATGGTACTCTCAAACTCTGGAATCGGGACGGTCGTTTGCTGAGAACTTTTGAAGGAGCTCACAACAGTTTTGTGTTGGGGGTTGCTTTTAGCCCTGATGGCAAAATGCTGGCTTCGGCTGGTTACGACAATTCGGTGAAATTGTGGAAGGTAGACGGGACTTTGGTGGCGACGCTGCTGAAGGGTTCTAGCGACAGCGTGACTAGCGTGGGTTTTAGCCCGGATGGTTTGTTGGTTGCTTCGGGCAGTTATGACCATAAGGTGAAGCTTTGGAGTCGCAGCGGGACTTTGCTGAAAACTTTGACGGGTCACAAGGATAGCGTGATGAGCGTGAGTTTTAGCCCGGATGGGAAGGTTCTGGCTTCTGCGGGCCGGGATAATCGGGTGATTTTGTGGAATTTGGATCTTGACGATTTGCTGGTGAGGGGCTGTGACTGGGTGGGAGATTATCTGAGAACTAATCCTAATGTGAGCGATCGCGATCGGCGTCTCTGTGAGGGGGTTGGGGCAAAATCTCAATTTTAGTCATTTGACGGTTGACGGTTGACGGTTGACGGTTGACTGTTCAAAACTTTCCTTGCCCGAAATCTTCCCCTTGCTCTCGGCTTCCTGTAAAGTAAATAATTGTAAAGAAATATGAGTTTTCTCTTATCCTCTGGTTAAGACCGCCAGCTAGCATTCACAATTAAGACCCGGATTATAAGTTCCTATGTCACAGCTTTTCCCGCGAAAATTTCTAGCCTCTGTTGCCGCATTTTTTCTGGCTTTGTCCGTGTGGACGATCGCACCTGCGGCCCACGCTTTCAATAATCCCGATTTGTTGCCGTCAACTCAGACGCCGATCATTGACTTAGCTAAAGCCCTTACGGATATTGAAGAACAAAATTTGGCAAAAAATTTAAAGGCTTTTGAAGCTGAAACCGGCTGGAAACTGCGAGTGCTGACTCAGTACGATCGCACGCCCGGTTTGGCGGTCAAAAGTTATTGGGGGCTAGATAACAAGAGTGTGTTGTTAGTTGCTGACCCCCGAGGAGGCAATTTGCTCAATTTTAATGTGGGCGACTCGCTGTATCCGCTGCTGCCGCGCACTTTTTGGGTGGAACTGCAAACCCGTTACGGTAATCAATTTTTTGTGCGGGACAATGGGGAAGATCGAGCGATTATTGAATCTTTGGAGTCGATAGAAGGCTGTTTGCGTCAGGGCGGATGCCGCGTGGTTCCCGGTTTGCCGAGGGAACAGTGGGTTCTGACGTTAATTACTTCGGTGCTTGGTGGCGTCATCTGTGGGTTTGCTGCTCAGCCTCGGAAGCCTGGACAGGTTGTGGCTTGGCAGTGGGCGCTGATTTTTTCGCCGCTGTGGGGCATTCTGTTTTTTGCTTTCGGACTTGGGCCGGTGGTGACTCGGACTTCTGACTGGTTGCCTGTGGTTCGGAATGTGGCCGGTTTTGCGATCGGAGCTTTGGTGGCATTCCTGACTCCGGTGTTGGGCAAATCTTCTTCGTCGTCGGAAACTTAGTTGTCAGTTGGCAGTTGGCAGATTTTACTCAACAGTCAACGAATGACTAAAAGCTGGTAAGCTGATACCTGACAACTCACAGGCGACAGCTATCCAACAAATGGAATGGCACGTAAGCGATGCCCAGAGTCTGGGATTAATCGATAACGAAATTGGCGACCACGGTTTTTCAGCGGCGGAGTACGAAATAGTCCGCCGCGTGATTTATGCGACTGCTGATTTTGAGTACAAGTCTTTAATTAGTTTTTCCGATCAGGCTTTGCAGGCTGGGGCGGCAGCTTTGGCTGCTCGGACTACGATCGTGGTAGATGTGCCGATGGTGCAGGTGGGCATTACGCCTCTGATCCAAAGTACCTTTGCGAATCCGGTTTACTGTTCGATGGAGGCTTTGACACGCCCCCAAAAGGAAAGGACGCGGGCGGCTTGGGGGATTGAAACTTTGGCAAGACGCTATCCTGAAGGGATTTTTGTGGTGGGCCAGGCTCAAACTGCTTTGTCGGCGATCGTAGATTTGATTGAATCTGAGGAAATTCGGCCGGCTTTAGTGATTGGGACGCCTTCTGGGTTTGTAGGGGTGGACGTGGCTAAGTCGCGGCTGCACGATTCGATGATTCCTCACATTCGGATTGAGGGCCGCAAGGGTTCTGCGGTGGTGGCTGTGGCTATTGTTAACGGGCTGGTGGATTTGGCTTGGCAAGCTTACGGCCAAGAGGGGAACAGTTGAGCGATAAGTCAGCAGTCATTAGTCATTAGTTATTAGTCGTTCTGGATTATTTGGAGCAGTGTTGCGGTTAATTAACCAACTTTCAAACGATCGTTGACTTTCACTGCTGCGTCGGCCCGCTAGCAAACCTTCAACTCCAATATGTTCGTCTAAATCAACCCATTCAATGGCATAACCATCTCCAAGTAGCTGCCAATTATGTCTTTCCTCCGGGGAACCGTGCAACAAACGGGGATACCAAGCTAAGGGAACACTCAAACTGCGACCATCAACTAAGTCCACAATTACTTTTTCATCTGTCACCGTGACTTTAATTACGAGGGGTTCTGTTTCAAGTACCAAAGTAGTCATGCCAAGCCTCCAACAATATTTGTTCATATTCCTCTACAAGACGAGCAATCTGGTTTAATTCATGCTCTTTGAAGCCTCGATTTTTTTCTAGAGATACAGGATTCATCCAAAATTTGGCAAGTTGCCGATCGCGCTTAACATGAATTTGGGCGGGTTCGCCTCGATCGGAACTAAAAAAGATTAAACTGTAGGGGCTAACCTGAAAAACAGTAGGCATTAGCCGCTATCTTGTGAATTTTGTCCTAAGTTTAACTTGCGATCGCTCTTAAATTTGTCGCTACTATCAATATTAATAATCAGCGGGCGATCGCCTTTTTACATCTCTGCTTTGATTAGTGCGATCGCGGTCTTTTTTTCTGCCTTTTTTAATCTGTTGGCTCACCTCGACAAACAAATCTCTGCGTAAATAAGGATAGTCGCTCACCCACACGTCACGGCTGGGAATATAAATATCTGAAACTTTGGCAATTCTGCCTAAATCTTCTTGATTTGACATAATTAACATTAAAGCAGCTTGCCCGGGGGCAATTCCTTGGTGATCTTTCCGCAATGGAGCTCGAAGTGTAGTAGTAAATCCGGTTTTGTCCCCGACTTCTAAATTAATTCGCGGTTCTAGGTTGTCAACTATTACGAGTTGTCCTTTTTGATTGACTGTTTCTTCTTGACTGGTGACTTCATCTGTAATATATATATCCAAAACTCGTCCTTGCCAAAAACCGCAGTATTGATATTTGCGGCATTCTGCATTCCGCAAACTCGCCCACAAAATCGGCCCCCACAGCCAGTACAAACCAGCTATCAATCCGGTGATTAAAACTAGCGGCCCGACATCGGAACCGGCGAAGTTGTAAACTATCAGGAGGAAAACTACGGTGACGGCAGAGATTAACATTCGCCTCAAAAAATCGGGCGGTTTTCCCCAGATATATTTGTATTGCGCTCCCGTGGCGACGGCGGGAATTAGTTCTTGAAAGGTTTCGCGGGTTAAGGGAATTAGCATAGGAAGTTCGGCAACGAGCAATGTACGGGATGCAACGGCTGTCTGTTCGGAAGCGGATTATATTAAGGGATTTAACAGATTTAACGGATTGATGTTGAAGTCACAAATCAGAAGTTAGAAGTCAAAAGTTATAAGTTAGATTAATTCCACATTACTAATGACTAATGACTAATGACTAATGATTCATGGCTACAAGATTTTTTCCAGGCCGTAAACGAGCGATCGCAATTCAAGGACTTTGCGTATAGACAGCAAGACTCCTGGCATATAACAAGCGCGATCGCTCGTATCGTGTCGTAAAGTATAAACTTGACCGGCGCCGCCAAAAATTACCTCTTGGTGGGCAATTAAACCGGGTAAACGGATGCTGTGAATGCGAATCCCTTCATCAGCCAGTGAACCTCGAGCTCCGGCTAATTTTTCGGTTTCCTCAACTTCTGGCGGATTGAAAGTTTTTCCCATTTCTGCTAACATTTGGGCAGTTTGAATTGCCGTACCGCTGGGGGCGTCGGCTTTTTGATTGTGGTGCAGCTCAATAATTTCTACGTGTTCAAAATACTGAGATGCCGTGACGGCAGCTTGTTGGAGCAAAACCATGCCGATCGAGAAATTGGGTACGATCAAACAGCCAGTGCTGGCTTTATCAGCGAATTCAGCTAAGTTTTCAATTTGCTTGCTGCTCAATCCGGTAGTGCCGACTACTGGGCGAACCCCGTAAGCTATGGCCGATCGCACGTTTTCATAAACAGACGAAGGGTGCGTAAAATCTACCATCACTGCTAACTGCTTTTCCTGAGATGCTAATACCAGCATTCCTTGCAAGTCGTCAGTGATGGGAACTTCTAACGGGCCGCATCCGGCTAATTCCCCGGCATCGGCGTTGAGGCACTCAGGAGAGCGGTCTACAGCCCCAAATAAGGTCATGTCACTAGCATGGGCGATCGCCTTAATTACTTCGCGGCCCATTTTGCCTGCAGCACCGTTAACAATCACCGGAATCGGAAGTTGATTCGCCATCATCTCAAAAATATCCTGAAAGTTTGATCGACTAAATTTTAACGCTTGTGCGAATTTGGGGAAACAAGGAATGAAAGACAGGATTTGTCGGCAAATCTTCAAAAACCCGGTTCCCATTCGAGAAATACTTTGCCAAATCGAGTAATTAGCTTAAAGAAACTCGGTTGCGGCACAAGTTCTGAAAAAATTACATTCAATCTCATATTAAGCTCAATTCTGTAAGAACAGACTTGTGCAAAGCTAATTTGCACCGACATATTTTTTCTGTGACTGCCAAATTCTCTCGAAATCTTCGATATGTCATGTCTGTCGCAACTGGTCTCAACCTGAGTTCTCAAAACCGACGGGTCAGGATTTTGCCTGCAATGCTTGCGGGCGTGACTGTAACGCTGCTGAATATGGGAGTTCGGCAGTTGGGAGGCTTGCAAAGCTTGGAATTGGGGAGTTTTGACTCGTTAGTGCGCTTGCAGCCAGATTCGGACCCCGATCCGCGACTGCTGGTAGTGGGAATTTCTGAGGCCGATATTCAAGCTTTGGGGAGATTTCCGATTTCCGACGGTGCGATCGCTCAAACCTTGGCAAAACTGCAAAAGTATCAGCCAAAAGTTATCGGTTTGGATTTGTACCGGGATTTGCCTCAAGCGCCGGGACACGAAGAATTGCTGGCCGGGCTGAAAGCACCGAATGTGGTGGCGATCTATAAATTGAGCGATTCCGAAAGTCAGGGAGTGCCTGCACCTCCGGGGATACCGCCCGCTCGGCTCGGTTTTAACGACTTCGTACTCGATCCTGATGGCGTTGTACGCCGCAATTTGCTCTCAGTTTCGCAACCAGACAAAAAGATTGCTTTATCGTTTTCTGTGCAAGTGGCTTTGCTGTATCTCAAAGACAGAGTAAAGCAGAAAAATAGCCCTGTTCATCCCCACCAAATCAACTGGGGAAAGGCAGAATTTGTGCCTTTAACTTCTAACAGTGGCGGCTATGCAAATCTCGACGCCAAAGGCTATCAAATTTTGCTCAAATACCGTTCTGGTAAGGAGGTGGCGCGACAAGTCAGTATCAGGCAGGTATTGAAGGGAGAAATTGACCCAAGCTGGGTTAAGGACAAGATTGTGTTAATCGGGACGACGGCACCGAGTACCAGAGATTTGTTTTTGACGCCTTACAGCCCGGTTAAAAAGCAAAGTCCGAAAATGCCTGGGGTGTTGCTGCACGCGCAAATGCTCAGCCAAATATTGAGTGCGGTTTTGGATGGGCGATCGCTGTTTTGGGTGTGGCCGGAATGGGCGGAAATTTTGTGGAACGGTGCTTGGGCAATGGTTGGCGGGGTTTTGGCTTGGCGGATTCAGCACCCTGCGAGGGCTGGATTGGCTGGGGGTGCTGCATTGATGGGTTTGTTGGGGATTACTTATGGGATTTTTAGTGGGGGTGGGTGGCTACCGTTAGTGTCGCCGACTTTGGGTTTGGTGGTGACTGGTGTGGGTGTCAGTGCTTACAGGAAGCTTTACGATGCTTTTCACGATTCTCTAACGGGTTTGCCCAACCGGGATTTGTTCGTGGATTGCCTGGGGCGGGCGATCGCCAATACTAGGGGCCGGCGCAGCTATGTGTTTGCGGTGCTGTTTCTGGATTTAGACAGGTTTAAGGTGATTAATGATTCTTTGGGTCATTTGGTGGGGGATGAACTGCTGATGGCGGTGGTGCTGCGGTTGAGGGCGATTATTGGCTCCGGGGATACTGTGGCGCGGGTGGGGGGTGATGATTTTGCGATTTTGGTGAGGAATGTTGATGTTGCTAGTGCGGTGGATTTGGCCACTCGAATTCACGAAGCTTTAATTGTGCCTTTTGAGTTGAAGGGGCAGGAGGTGTTTGTGACTGCGAGCATTGGGATTGCCCTGGGGGGGGAACCTGCTGCTACTGTCAGGGAACAGCCGGAACACTTGCTACGGGACGCGCACACGGCGATGTACCGGGCGAAGGCTTTGGGAACGGGAAGGTATCAGGTGTTTAATGCTTCGATGCACGCTTTGGCGGTGGAGAGGTTGCAGTTGGAAACTGATTTGCGGATGGCCCTCAAGCGTCAGGAGTTTTTGCTGCATTACCAGCCGTTTGTATCTTTGGCAAGCGGGAGGATTATTGGGTTTGAGGCTTTGGTACGCTGGCAACACCCGCTGCGGGGTTTGATTCCGCCGATGAAGTTTATTCCGGTGGCTGAGGAAACGGGTGCAATTGTGCCGCTGGGTGAGTGGGTGCTGGAGGAGGCTTGCCGGCAGTTGCGGCTGTGGGAGGAAATGTTTGGTTTCGATCAAGCTTTGATTATGAGTGTAAATTTATCTGGGAAGCAGTTTGCTCAGCCGGATTTGGTTGATCGCATTCAGGTGATTTTGGAAACAACGGGTTTGAGTGCCGAGAGTTTGAAGTTGGAGATTACTGAGAGTGTGGTGATGGAGGATGTGGAGTCGGCGATCGCGGTTTTGAAGCAGATGAAAGCGTTAAATGTCAAGTTGGGAATTGATGATTTTGGTACGGGTTATTCGTCGTTGAGTTATTTGAGTCGGTTTCCTACGGATACTTTGAAGGTTGATAAGTCGTTTGTGGGGCGGATGGAGATCGAAAGCGAGGGGGAGAATGTGGCGATCGTGCGGACGATTGTGGCGCTGGCTCACGCTTTGGGTATGGATGTGATTGCTGAGGGTGTGGAGACGGCGGCACAATTAGCTAGGTTGAGGTCGATCGGCTGCGAATATGGTCAGGGTTATTTTTTTGCTAAGCCGTTACCGAGCGAGGCTGCGACTGCTTTGATGGCTTCTGGGCCGCAGTGGTAGTGATGAGTTATTGGTCATTCTTCTTCGTGGTTATATACAATAATCTTCATATCGTCGTTTAAAAAAGCTTTATACCAGAAGTTGCACGATTTTACGCAATAATCATCAAAATTTTCTTTGGGGATCACCCACCTCCTCATTTTCACGCAGTTTACGGTGAGTACAATGCTTTGATCGGCATTGAATCTTTAGAGATTATTGAAGGAGATTTACCAAATAGGGTCCAAAAGTTGGTAATAGAATGGGCTACGTTGTACCAGAAAGAACTGCTGGATATGTGGAATAGCCAAGAATTTAGTAAACTTCCGTCCTTAAAATAACTGTGATTTTTTTTTATGAAACCTGAGCGCATTGTTTATGCTAAAGCTATTGACGATCGCACCTTGATGGTCAAGTTTACCAATCTTGAAATCAAGAAATACGACATCTCTAAGTTATTAGACAATCCGATGTTTGCGACGTTACGCAATCCTGGATTTTTCAGAAATTTTAAAATTGAACCTGGTGGTTATGCAGTGGTTTGGAATGAAGATATCGATATCAGTGAATATGAACTTTGGCAGAATGGAATTAGTTGCACGAATGAGGAAAATGAGCGATACATTGAATCTCTTCATCATTCGTTAGGAGGTAAGCACGATCGTGCCAGAATTATTTGATGTAGTCGAATTGTTTGTAACAGTGCCTGAGTCTAATCTACACCTAGGTGTTAGAGGGGCTATTGTAGCTTGTTATGATGATGGAAATTACGAAATAGAATTTAGCGATCGCTCTGGCGAAACGATAGCTTTGTGTACTCTGTCTACCGAGCAGTTTTTAGTTGTTTGGAAGTCGAAAGAAAGGCGTTGGTTGTCTGTATCTGAGCTATTAGCTGCGATGGTTGGACGTTTGTCAGACGAACGTCAGCAACAAGTTTTAGAGTGGGCGCGTTCTATGTCTCAGAAAGAGTCTGTTTTTGGCGGCGTTTTGAGAGGAATCACACAAACTCTGCACTTGGATTTCAATGCGGCAGATCGACTGTTGTCCGCTTGTATGTCACAATAAACAAGCAATTATTATATTTTGAGTTATCCTGTGAGTCCTACTGCCGAAGTCAGCAATACCCTAAATGCGGGCGCTCTACCAACCGTTACCGCTACTCCAGCCCGCCGCGCTGTTTTTCCCTTCACTGCGATTGTTGGCCAGGAGGAGATGAAACTGGCGCTGCTGTTGAATGTCATCGATCCCAAAATTGGCGGGGTGATGATTATGGGCGATCGAGGTACTGGTAAATCTACCACAATCCGCGCCCTCACTGATTTGCTGCCGGAAATTGAGGTGGTGGCTGACGATCCTTTTAACAGTCATCCCAGCGATCCAGATTTGATGAGCGATGAGGTGCGCGATCGCACTTTATCTCAAACTGACATTAAAATCGCCCGCAAAAAAGTTCAAATGGTAGACTTGCCTCTGGGCGCTACCGAAGACCGAGTTTGCGGTACGATCGACATCGAGAAAGCTTTGTCGGAAGGTGTTAAAGCTTTTGAACCAGGCCTTTTAGCTAAAGCTAACCGCGGCATTCTGTACGTTGATGAAGTCAATTTGCTCGACGATCATTTAGTCGATGTTTTGCTCGACTCTGCCGCGAGCGGTTGGAATACTGTTGAAAGAGAAGGCATTTCGATCCGCCACCCGGCTAAGTTTATTCTCATTGGTTCCGGCAACCCAGAAGAAGGAGAATTGCGGCCGCAGTTGCTCGACAGATTCGGGATGCACGCAGAAATTCGGACTGTGAAAGACCCGAATTTAAGAGTAGAAATTGTCGAACAGCGATCGAGCTTTGACCAAAATCCAGCGGAGTTTCTCGCGAAATACCAGCGCGAACAAGATGAGATGCAGCAGAAGTTGGTGGAAGCTCAGGAAAGGTTGAAATCGGTAACTATCGATCGAGAGTTGCGGGTAAAAATCTCCCAAGTCTGCGCTGAATTGGACGTAGACGGGCTGCGGGGCGATTTGGTGACAAATCGGGCTGCGAAAGCTTTCACGGCTTTGGAGTGCCGCACAGAGGTGACTGTGGACGATATTCGCCGGGTGATGACTCTGTGTTTGCGGCACCGGTTGCGGAAAGACCCGCTAGAATCAATAGATTCGGGGTATAAAGTGACTAAAGTGTTCGATCGGGTATTCGGTCTAGAAACAACTGAGGGGTAATTAATAATTGGTAATTGGTAATTGGTGGTGAGGAAACATTTCCCAAATTTTTAATGCCTCCTTCCCCATTTCCAATTACTAATTCGGGCAATGGAAAAACGAATTTTAGGATTAGATCCCGGCTTAGCAAATCTCGGCTACGGGGCAATTTGCTGTCAAATTGTCCCCGGTAAACAAGATGAAAACTTTGTTTCCATGATTGATTGCGGCGTCATACAAACAACGCCCAAACAGGAAATGGGACAGCGGTTGAAAACAATTTACGACGATTTACACGCGGTAATTGAAGAGATTAAACCTGATGTAGCAATTGCCGAAAAATTGTTTTTTTACAAGATGGGAAATACCATACTTGTAGCGCAAGCGCGCGGCGTTTTGACACTGGTATTAGCGCAGTGTGGAGTGCCACTTTTCGAGTTTACGCCGGCTCAAATTAAGCAAGCTTTGACAGGGCGCGGTAATGCGGATAAATCTGAAGTGCAAGAGGCAGTGGCGCGGGAGTTAGAGTTGGGTTATATTCCGAAACCCGACGATGCAGCGGATGCTTTGGCGGTGGCTTTGACTGGTTGGTACGATGATGATATTTGTCCGAAGAAAATACAGTTGGAAACAGGAAAAATTTGATACAAGATCAAATCATGGGCAAATTAAGCACAAATCCGGGCAAGACATCTTCTCCCGATAAACTTACAGGAAATTGCACAATCTCTACTTCGCCAGAAGGGCGATAAATTTCTACTTGTTCGTCTTGAGGATTAATTAGCCAACCCAAGCGCAAGCCGCTGTTTAGATATTCCTGCATTTTCTCCTGAAGCTGCCGCAGCGGGTCTGTGCGCGATTCCCTACGGGATAGCTTCGCTTCACGCAATTCTATGACAAAATCCTGGGGGGGTGACAAAGAGGCCTAGGAGATAGACCGCATCAGGGTTGCAGCCCGCATACCTTGTTGATAAAAGCGAC
>NZ_JAUBQH010000128.1:0-3972 GCF_036701145.1 Microcoleus sp. Pol17C6 | reverse complement strand
CTCAACTTATACTTAGATTTACATCTCTCATTATACACGCTCGATGATTTACAAATCATTTGCGATCGCTATATCTTGTTTTTACCTAAATATTGCTCAGAAATGAATCCCATAGAATTGGAGTGGCAACACATCAAAAAAGATGAGCTAGCCGGACAAATGTTTGAAGATGAATTAGAGCTAGCTTATGCCGTAATTAATGGGGTAGAAGCTAGAGGAAAAAAAGGAAACTACTCTACAAAACGCATTAAATTGAGAGCCGAGCTGGTTACTTAACATTTTGTTACATACTTACGAATTTTCCTGCCGACTTACTTAATCTTAACTTCATGACTCTTTCTGTGCCTGCTTGACTACTTCTGACTGTTTTTTTTTACGATTTAATCCCAACTTCTGTAAGGCACTACACATTGCTGTTCTGCCTACCCAATTTCCGGTCTTTTGGGCGAATAACTCACACAATTCTACCAAGGTTGCATCGGGATGTGCTGCCACTATTTCTCTTAATTGTTTTGACGCAGTATTTAAATGACTGAATCTGGGTTTACCCCTGGGTTTAGGCTGTAAATTTCCCTCGATTTTTTGTTGCTTGACAAGTTTTTGAACTAAGCTTTTACTGCAGGCAAATATTTCTGCTGTTTTTCTGATCGACAGCTTCTGTTCTAAATGGGCTGCTACTATTTTGGCTCGCAAATATACTGAGTATGCTTTCATTGGTATATTATTTTTAGTTGATTCTATTGTACCTCATAACATCCGGAAGTGCTGTATATAGCAATCCTCGCATCATTTGTGAGTTTCTTACTCCCTCCCCTTGGGTTCGGGGAGGGTTGGGGTGGGGTAAAAAGTTTACGACTCCTGCAAGGATTTCTATATGTGCCAATTGCCTAAGTTTTAAAAGATTTAAAAGACTCGGCTTCCTACGATCGAACTCAGGCATCGAATAAATGGCTGTTTTGGCTGCCACCGTTAGCCTAACCGCTAGCGTTTTTGCCAATATAAGAGAACAAATAACGCAGTTACAGCAGCGCAAGATCCTTGAAGCAACGGCGGGTTAACTCGATTCTTGCAGGTGCGTCATTATTGTTGCGGATGTCAATGTTTGTCGCAAAAAAGTAAACATTTTTATTCTTCTCTAAATAACCTACATACCAGCCAATCTGAGGCTTTGTTTGTTCTCCAAAATTTGCCCATCCTGTTTTGGCTCTAATTGTGTAATCGGGAGTTTGTTCAACAATTATGATGTCTTTCACCAAAGACAGCGATCGCTCAGAAAAGGGTAAGTCATTTTTGTATAGACGGCGGAGAAATTGAATTTGCTCGTTGGGTGTGATTCGCAGTTCTCCCTCTAACCAGAATTTGTCAATATCGTCTTTGTTACCGATTTTTTGGTTGCCATAACCGACTTTAGCTACCCATTTTTGCATTTGCTCGTGTCCGACTCGGCGGGCGAGAACTTGGTAAAACCAAACGGCGGAAAGTTTCATAGCTTCTCTCATATTCAAGTCTCGATTCCATGCGGGAATTTGCCTTTGAGTTCCGTCCCAAGTTAGCACGGCAATTTCATTTGAAATTACCCCTGTTTCTAAAGAAATTAGAGAGTTGAGAATCTTAAATGTAGATGCAGGTAAAAAAGCTGTGGCGTTACGCTGCGGGTTGTGTTGATAAAACCGAGCGCTATTCAAATCGTAAATTGCGATCGAGCCTTCAACTCCTAGTTCTTGAAAGTGCCGTCCAAAATTCATTGTCTCAGCAACATCTCCTCCCCGTCGTGGAGATTCTTGCACTGGAGGTGGCACGGTTAAGGCTGATTGCGGTGGCTGAACTAAAACAAAAGTAATGCAGCCTAATACAATTAAAACAACAGCGATCGCACGAGAGATTCGGTTCATAAAGTTCAATAAGTTAGCCAACTCACAGGCAGTAATGTCACAGGGGCGATCGACTTGTAAGGTGCATCTGACTTACGCTTTGTAAGAAACAATTAAGGTTTGTCCTGACGCCACCTACTATATATAGGTTGCAATTGCGTAATTTATCAACTATAAAACTGCCATAATAGTTAAGGCTACCAAACAGCTTAACTGAATTACTAAGCTGAATAACCGAAACTTGGGATCGAGACCAGCGATGTGAATCACTGAATGTACAAGCCGAAATAGGATGTACACAACAATCAGCAAATCTACTGCTGTTCCTGAAACACCCCTAACTGTTAGAAGAAAAACAACTCCCAAATACAAAGGCAGGTTTTCTATCAAGTTGGATTGTACTCGAAATAGTCGCCAAAGCAAGCTGTCATCGTTTTGTGTGCCGAAATCTTTTACAGATCCGCCCGCAGACAGATGCCGAATCCTGACTGTCAGCAGCATAACAACAACTGCGATCGTCCACAAAATGAAAATTGTTAAACCCCAGAGAGGGAAAGTCATATTTGTCGCTTCAATTTGCATCATCTTTCTACCTTGCGAAACTGCTGCTAAGACTTTAGAAAAGTTATCGGTCAAGACTCTTGTTCTGGCATTCTCATTTTTAGCTAAAACAGCTTGAGGATGCTTCGATTCTGGCTGTTTTCGGAAATCGATAGATCGCCCACCAAGCTCAAAGCAGCATCTAACCGACAAGCTGACGCTAACTAGAGTGCGATCGCATCTCCTGAGTGTCAATTCCCGCCGCTAGCAACTGAGCCTTTACAGATGGTTTTCGGCATGACGATCGCACCATCGTATCGAGCAAGTGTTCGATCGCACCCGGTAGATTCTGGCAAAAACCAGTGTGTACCCGCGATGTCTGAACGATCGTGCTGCGGGGTGCTACGAGCCAGTGAAAGCGCTCTCTGTGGGGAAGTTGACCGATCGCGCCAGATTCCTTGCCGCCTGCACAAATGATGGGAATGACTGCTAGGTGATTGCGAATCATTTCCAGATCCAACGTTGAGTCGATCGCCATCAACCGCTGTTCATCAATTTCGATACGGGCTTCGAGGAATTTTTTCGTACCGCAGGAAACGATCGCCCCGACGTTGATAAACTCCTCGCGCTCGACTTTGGGAACGACGCGGATAATGGCGTAATCATACAGAAATCGATCGGGCACTAATCGCTTCCTCCAAAAAAATATGTGGTGATTCTAGCCGATTTAGCAGGTACTCAATATAAGCATTCCGATGTTGGTTGCTATCGCTGAAAGGAGAATCTCCCACCAGCCAAGTATCAGGAATTAGTTTAACAATGTTGCGAATGATGTCCGGGGTTAGCGTTTGAGTCATCTTTGAATTTGCCGCTTCCAGCGTACTGGCAAAACGCAGTAGAACGTGGTCTTTGATTGGCGGAAAACGATCGTGGCTGCGCGAGAGATAATCTTTCCAGGTGTGGTGGAAGTAGAGGGCTGCACCGTGATCGATCAGCCAAAGCCGACGGTGCCATACCAGCATATTTGCATTGCGCGGCGTGCGATCGATGTTAGTTACAAAAGCATCGAACCAGACGATTTCTGAGGCCAAATCCGCATCGGACTTCCCCGCTATCGGGTCAAAAGTGATCGAGCCCGGGAGATAGTCGAGGGCAAGGTTGAGGCCAGCACTTGCTCGGATCAAATCTTGAATTTCCGGGTCAGGCTCAGTGCGAGCCAGTTCGGAATCGAGTTCAACAAAGACGAGTTCGGGGACTGGGAGCCCGGAGGCGCGAGCAATCTCTCCCGCGACTAACTCCGCGATCAGAGATTTGGCTCCCTGACCCGCACCGCGAAATTTGAGCACGTACAAACCATCATCATCTGCTTCGACGATCGCGGGTAGCGACCCGCCCTCGCGTAAGGGAGTGACATATCTGGTAGCAGTGACTGTTCGCAAGCTAATACTCATGCTATTTTAGATTTTATATTTGAGATTTTAGATCAATACTCCGGACAGTTTTTAGGCAGCCAGAGTACCATAAGACAAGACTGAAGGAAGATTTGGATGATTTAAAATCA
>NZ_JAUBQH010000127.1:0-4005 GCF_036701145.1 Microcoleus sp. Pol17C6 | reverse complement strand
TAGAGACATAAGATAGGCTGCACACTGAAGTTATCTTTCTGTTATTATAGGATCATTCATTCTGTGGGACTCTCTTAACGGTTCACGCGATCGATTTGGCTCTTCCCTCGTGAACCCTCACCGTCCGGGGACGAGCCCGTGTGTTCCCTCCTGTTCGTAGAAGAAGAACACCTTTATGCAGCTTTAGCCTGTTTTTTTGGGCTAGTTGCTGTGAATGGCCTGATATTGCTTTATCGCTGGTGGGTGGGGGAATTATGCTCCGTGGGGAAATTTTTTGGGGTGCGATCGCCAATGGCTGTAATGATATGATGGCGGAATGGCAATCAATACTGCTCGGTTAAGCAATTTCGTGGGTATGATATGTCCGCTAAAGATATCTTTCACAATGCTGTTCGTTCAGCTTTAGAAAAAGAGGGATGGATCATCACTCACGATCCTCTCTTTATCAAGGTAGAGGAACTTGATTTTTTTATCGATTTAGCAGGGGAGAAAATTTTAGCAGCAGAGAAAGATGGCTTCAAGATTGCTGTAGAGATTAAATCTTTTATCGGTGCATCTGATTTAGCCAGCTTTTATATAGCTTTAGGTCAATTTCTCAGCTATCGTTCTGCCCTGAGAAAAAAACAACCGAACAGAATTTTGTATTTAGCAATAAACCAAGATGTGTATAATGATTTTTTCTGCAATCGTTTTATTCAAGAATTAATCGCTGAGCATCAGCTCAAATTACTCATTTTTGATGCTATTCAAGAGGGGATACTTTTATGGAAAGAGTAAACTACAGAGAATTAATCCAAACAATTCTGTCTCAACACTCAAGGAATGACTTGGATACTGAAACAGAAGTTCAATTACTTTTTGATACCGAACGGGAGCATTATCATGTGGTTCATTTGGGCTGGGACGAGCAAAAACGGGTTTACGGCTGTGTGATTCACGTTGATATAAAAGATGGTAAATTTTGGATTCAGAGGGATAGAACGGAAGCAGGAATAGCGAATGAGTTAGTAGCCGCCGGAGTTCCCAAGGAAGATATTGTTTTAGCTTTTAAAGCCCCTTACGTGCGTCAATTTACTGAGTTTGCAGTGGGGTAATTGGGATACGGAGGATTTACATTTTCATCAATAATAAAGTATTTAGTTTTGTCACGCGAGCGGAACTTACGCTTATAGAACCCATTTGAGATCTATTGCTGTAAGCGTAAGCTCTGTACGATATCGATTTTGGATTTTTTGCCACCATTGCCCCATGATTTCTCATCTTGTGGCTATTGAGTTATGTGAGACGACTTGTTTGTCTGCCTTATTTTTTAAGAAAAGATGTCAAATGGGTTCGGCGTTGCTTAATCAGGGTATGAAAAAAATAAGTTTAAAATCCAGAAACTTTGTGGATAGTGGTTTCTATGACTGGCATATTTAGCCTTTCATACCGTAAATCAGCAACGCCAAAAATTTCATTGCTCAAAAAATCACCGACTCTCTTGCTAAACAATAAATAAACGTATAGCTGGGTATTAATGTGGGTTCAAATCACATTCCAAAACGACCAGCAGAAGCAATCGTTATTTGGTAAGCTACGATTCGGCTTAGGGCGTTGGGTTAGGGGACGATCCAAAATAGGAACGATCGTAGGACTGCCCTAGAATTTCCTGACCAATGGATGACAAAACGCGATCGCGATTATCGTGCAGGACGTAAAAGGACAAGTCTCGCAATATTCGCTCTATCGGACTCGGTTGAATCAGGGAGCGAGCACCACAAGTGTTTATGCAGTCGTTCACCGTTTCAGTAGCCAGTTGCTCAGTTATGTAACGGGTCCGATTGCCTGCTTGTTTGCCCCCTAACTGCTGACCTGTTTCCCAGAGAGTGGCTGTGTGCCGCAACCAGAAATGCATAGTATCTATATTCATTGCTGCCTTAGCAATCCGGTGCTGTACGTAGGGATCGTTCCCTTTTTCCTGCTTATTGATGTATGCCAAAGCATACTCATAGGCTCCCTCAGCAGCCCCTAGAAAAGCAGCGCCATAATGAGGTGTAAACCGCGTCTGCCACTCCTCAAGAATGTACTGTCCTGGATAGCCAATCAGGTTTTCTTTAGGGATGAAAGTCTCCTCAAAGCGAACCAGGTAACTCACTGTACCTCTCATGCCAATTGGCTGCCACCAACTATCATCAAAACTAACACTGGGGTCGGATAAATTGCAGCCCAGCATCAGTACTGATGCCGGCGAGCTATTGTTATGACGCGCTCCCCCAGCCCCTGCTGGGTTGACAAGCAGAACTGCCCACTGTGCTGCTGGGGCGCTGGTAGCGAAGACCTTTGTGCCATTAACGATGTAGCCGTCATTTACCACTTGAACAGTTGTCCCCAGCCCAACTTTTTGACCTGGAATTTGAGACTGCGGTTCTCCACTCCAAGCAGCCCATTTCTCACCGCGATCGACAATGCCCTCAAACCAGCGCTTTTTCTGAGACTCATTAGCCATAGCTGTCAGTAAAACTTGGGCATTTGCGTGTCCTTCCCAGCAACGGGCTAAGGATAAATCCACCTTTGCCAATTCCTTGGTCATCATCCAGAGGGTAAAGATATCGCTATCATGTCCTAACCCTAGACCACCATATTCAGTTGGCACAGCAGGCGCATTGAGACCTGCATTAAAAAGGTCTTCAAAATTTTCCGTTGGGAAGCTGGCAGTGCGGTCATAGCCTGCGGCGCGAGTGGCGAATTTATCGCGCGCCAGTTGGCTTATGCGCTCAATCAGGGTTTGCTTATTGACTGTTAGATTGGAAATCATCTAATAGAGTTTTATAGACTTATTTTTGCTTGCTGATGAGGCCAAGCAGGACCTCTTTGAGCCTTTTCTTAGTCCAGCCGATAGTAAAACTCCCGGCACAGAAAATTGGGGTGGTTGCCATCCTTGAACTTATGAAAAGCAGCAATGACCCACAAGCCTTTGTTCATGTTAGCTGCTAACAAGGATTCCACTGAATCAAGTTCGTATCGCGCACAGAAAGCCTTCTCATTGATGTTATCGACGAACGGCGTCACTTCAGTCTCACCCCAATCTTTGGGTGACTGTGCACCATAAGCGTGCATAATGATTTGCTCATCATGCTTGGTTAGGGTAAATTTTTCGATCCATCTGGTCTTTGTATTGGAGTTAATCCAGGTACCCAAAACAGGCGTGAAATCAATAACAGTGTTCCTTTCGGGCTGGTCGCCGTAAATTTCGTTTCGCTCCATCTTGAAATCTTCCTCTTTAACTAGTGGTGAAAAAACTCGCGGGCAAAGTGACTGGTTCGACCACTACCATCTAAGTAACGGGTATAGGATTGAATGACCAAAATCCCCAGTTTTTGGTTGGCTACCAGATGCGTCTCAATCCTGTCCAGGTTGTAAAAAGCGTGGAATCCCCCTGCCATGAGCGAGGTTCCTGCGGCGTAAGGCACGACTTCAACCTCACCCCAGTCAATGGGGTCGGGTTCGTTGGCTCCATAACCCCGAAACATAAGGCGCCCTTCCCTAGAGGTGAGGACGACTCGAACCAAGTAACTGCTGTCCGGCTTAGTATTGACCCAATCACCGACTAGGGGCGAAATATCGATCGGCTCTTTGGCAGAGGGGCGCCGATCGGCCTTCATGTAAGATGCGTATTGAGTTGTTTGTTTCACAATCTAGCTCTCTACTTATGTGGTGTGGCAATTAATCAATGCGAGCCGATTATTAGGATACAACTCATGAGGATGAAACTGTAGGGGCAATCCCCCTGTAGTTGCCCCAAACTAGGCGTCATCGCGCAGCACAGTGGCGCTACCTTACAAATACCATCATCCTGCAACTATGCAAAAAAACAGCAGGATTCCTTGAGTACCTGTAGTCTTGCCCATTCAGTTCCAGCGAAAATGAAAATGGATATTTCGTATCTTATTACTGGAGTTTAGACTAAAAAAGAGAGAAGGGTGGCAAAAGCAGGACTTGAGCCACCGCGCCGGGAGAGAATGAGGG
>NZ_JAUBQH010000040.1:0-61159 GCF_036701145.1 Microcoleus sp. Pol17C6 | reverse complement strand
ATCAACACCCTGCCTCCAGCGGCCCAAGGAATCCTGTTTTTAGGAGATCCAGCCAACGGCGGAGTAGCCGTGACACCGGGTCAAGTTTTGACACCGGAACAAATAGGACAACTGTTTTTCCAATCCACAGGTAGCTTTACCGGTGCCAATTTTACCTACAGCGCCACAGATAACAGCGGCGCAGTTAGCCCCCCAGCTAACGCAAATCTCGGTTTAACAGGAACGACACCCCCGCCGACTCCAGCACCAGTACCAACGCCCACTCCCACACCATTACCAATACCGATTCCAGCACCAACACCAACTCCCACACCAACTCCCACACCGACTCCCAACGAACCGCCAACAGCCAACAATACTAACCTCACCCTAGAGCCCAACAGCACCGCGCAAATTCCGGGATTAGGAAAAAGTGACCCCGATGGGTCGATCGCCTCTTACACCATCAACACCCTGCCGCCAGCGGCCCAAGGAGTCCTGTTTTTAGGAGATCCAGCCAACGGCGGAGTAGCCGTGACACCAGGTCAAGTCCTGACACCGGAACAGCTAGGACAACTATTTTTCCAATCCACAGGTAGCTTTACCGGAGCAACTTTCAGCTACAGCGCCACAGATAGCAACGGCGCTACCAGTTCCCTGGCTACCGCTACTCTCGGTTCCACAGGAGCAACTCCCACACCAAATCCCCTAAACTTACCGCCAGTAACCAACAATGCTAATTTCACGGTAGACCCCAACAGCAGCGCGCGGGTGCCGGGATTGGGAGGAAGTGACCCCGATGGGTCGATCGCCTCTTACACCATCAACACCCTACCGCCAGCGGCCCAAGGAATCCTGTTTTTAGGAGATCCAGCCAACGGCGGAGTAGCCGTGACACCAGGTCAAGTCTTGACACCGGAACAAATAGGACAACTATTTTTCCAATCCACCGGCGACTTTACCGGTGCCAATTTCAGCTACAGCGCCACAGATAACAGCGGCGCTACCAGCCCCGCCACTGCCACAGTTGCCGCTATCTCCCCGACTTCCAACCAACCGCCATCGATTAACAATGTTAACTTCACGGTTCCGACTAACGGCATCGTGCAGGTGTTGGGATTGGGAGGAAGTGACCCCGATGGGTCGATCGTCTCTTACACCATCACCAGCGTCCCCCCAGCCAACCAAGGAGTCCTGTTCTTATCAGCTTCAGTCAACGGCGACGTACCCGTGACAGCCGGTCAAGTTTTGACTCCGGCAGAAATAGGAAAACTATTTTTCGTAGCCACAGTTGACTTTAACGGAGCAACTTTCAGCTACATCGCCACCGACAACCTCGGCAAAGTCAGCCCCGCTAGCGCTACTGTTGCTGCTATCTTGAGGCCAGTTGGAACTGTTCCCCCACTCATACCTACACCCACACCAACACCCGCGCCCGGTATCTCAAATCCGATCGCCGAACCAGATACCGACTGTTTGTGTCAGCCCATTATTGAAAAACCGGGAATTAACTTTGCGCCTCCGCAGCAACCACCTGCTGTTGGATTTGTCCGGCCTATTTCACAATTTTCAGAGGGACAAACCACCAAAGGAACCGATGGCGATGACTTCATCGTAGACACCAAAGGCAACCAAAAAATCGTCGGTTTTGAAGGCAACGACCTGCTTTTAGGTGAAGACGGCGCGGACGAAATTTACGGCAACGAAGACAATGACACGATTTTTGCGGGCATTGACACCGATATTGTTTACGGAGACGAGGGCAACGATATCGTATTTGCAGGCAAACAGAACGACTGGATTGCCGGCGACTTAGGCTCTGACAACCTGTTTGGAGATCGAGGTGCGGATACTATTCTCGGAGACACCGGGCAGAACAACTCCCAGAGTCCTGACGATGCTCGCGATTTGATTTTCGGAGGCGAGGGTGCAGACCTCATTAACGGCAACGAGGGCGACGATACCATCCATACCGGCAAAGGTGACGATATTGCCCTTGGAGGTAAAGAAAATGACCGAATTTGGGGCGAAATCGGCTCCGATACGTTGTTTGGTGGCATCGGCTCCGACAGCTTGTTTGGGGGCATCCGCGACCAAAGGGCCACCGACTCCGAGGGACGCGACTTGCTGTACGGAGGCTTCGGTAACGACTTCCTCAACGGCCAACAAGACAACGATACGCTGGTTGCAGGCAAAGATAACGATCGCGCTTACGGAGGTAAAGGCAATGACATCATCTACGGTCAATTAGGCTCCGATACCCTCTACGGCGGCGAAGGAGCCGATACTCTGCTCGGCGACAGTGGCAGTTCCCAGTCCATCGGGGATCTCGGCGAACAAGACTTAATCTTTGCCGACAGCGGCAACGACATCATCGGCGGCGGCCACGGTAATGATACCGTGCAAGCAGGTAAAGGCAATGATTGTGTTTGGGGTGGCAAAGATAATGACCTGATTTGGGGCGAACTCGGCTCAGATACCCTTGTCGGGGACAGCGGCGACGACACCATGTACGGCGGTGCTCGAAGTCGAGCTAAAGATGTTGGCGGCCAAGACTTGCTCTTTGGTGGCATCGGTGCTGATGTGCTGTTCGGCGATGAGGGTGACGATACCATCAGTGGTGGTCAAGACAACGACTTGATTTACGCCGGCAAAGCTAACGACCTCATACACGGAGATCAGGGCGACGACTTGATTTACGGGGGTGACGGCAGCGATGAACTCTGCGGTGGCGAGGACAACGATACCATCTATGGCGATCGTGCTGATAACCGGGCTTTCTCGGTGGGCGCAAACGACCAGCAAGACTGCATCAACGGGGGTGAGGGCGATGACTTGCTCTACGGCAATGAAGGCCAAGATACTATCAACGGAGATGCTGGCAGCGATACCCTGATTGGTGGTAAAGATAACGACCTTCTCAATGGGGGCGCTGGAGATGACTGGCTGTTTGGTGACTTGGGCGAGGATACTTTAATTGGAGGTATGGGGAGCGATCGATTTGTGTTGAATGGTGAGGGCGGCACTGATACTGTCATTAACTTCGAGGTAGGCGTCGATAAGTTGGTTTTGAGCGACAGCCTGAGTTTCCAGCAGTTGCAATTTAGCGCCACTCCGAACGGTACGTTGCTGCGAGTAGCAGGAACCGATCGGGTTTTAGCGAATCTGGTTGGGGTTAACGGGGCGATCAGCTCCTCGGATTTCCTACCAAATCTCTCTGAGCTCTAGAATTGGCGGCGAAAGTCTCCTGTTCTGACGAACAAAACGCCACAGAAGTTCTGATCTGCTGTGGCGTTCCTCACAATACTCAATCCGGGCTAGAAACTTTGTAGCGCTCGGCCATTGACATCACTCTTACAGTTGCCTTTTGTTCCTCTCTAAAATGCTAAAAAATAAAGGTGTATTCAAGCTGGATTTGGTATAATATCAAATCTGTTAGGAGCTAGAGTATTCATCAATCTATTATCTTTATCGGCGTGAATCATGGTCTATCTATTGTCATCTGCGGTGAATAAAATATATTTTTTTACCGCTAGTAAACACAGATTAACGCAGATTAATTATATTAATTCCTGTTGAATAATCCGTAATTCTTGACTATTTTTACGCCTGACGACGCTACCGGAGTTTATATAAGTTTGTATGGTTTTTTTAAGGTGTTTCAAGGTACACAATGGTTGGTAGCTCAAGTGTTTACTACCCACTAATTTTAGTGTGTTGTGCGATCGAGCTTAAGAGCAAACTAAAATTCATCACTAATTCCCCATTCCCATTCCATTTATTCACAATAGAAGGAAAGAAGAGATACACGGATAGCTATTTTTTCCTTTTTCTTGGCGAAGCCCCAATTCCCCATAATAAATTCAAATACTTAGCTTAGGATAGCGAAATCTGCTTGCGTAAAAATAGCCGACGCGGCTGGCCGAACAGCCAACCAGTCCAATTCCAATCCACCTGTTGCAAGCGATAGCCGGCCTGATAGTATAACTGTCGCGCCGCGTGATTATTTTCCAGAACGTGGAGGTAAATCTCAGAAAATCCCCATTCTCTAGCTGTCTCCTCGCAGTGGCTGAGCAATTGTTGAGCAACCCCCTGCCGCCGATACTCCGGGTGAACGGCTAAATTCGACAAATAAGGATAGTCAGAATTAGGGCTTTGCCAAGGAAAGCGAGAACGCAGAGCCATTTCTACTGTTCCTGTTATGCGCTGAGCTCGGTGCGATCGATAATTCTGCGTTCCCTCCTCGCGCGAGACTAGCTCAGCAACCAGACAAATGTAATGTTCTGCCTTAGAACGCAGTCGATTTTTTAAATCTTCGTAAATGCCCAAACGCAACACTGGATACACCCATTCTACAAACCCCTCGCGGGAGTGAAAGCTCATGGCTAAAATATCAGCTAGCTGCGTTAAGTCGTTGGGCGCAGCCACCCGGATAGAAAAACCAGAAAGTCCGGGAGGTTGTTGTTGGTGAGATGGTGAGGAAAAAAATGAAGGATTCACAATGCCAGGCCACTATAGTAATTTTTTTACGCGGGTTTCTAAGCTACCCTCTTAGAAAATTCACTGATGTTATACTGATCTTATAACGTAACTTATAGGCATAGTTTATTACCCGATTAAATTACATTTTTTTTTGCTTGACTTTAAGTATCATTTGAGGTAAATGGAAAATTATTAGCATTTAATACTCTAGTTATGACAAAATAAAACTCATCCCCTAATACTAGATTTGTGGATAAGCTATTTGACCTTTAAATTGAAGCTTGATCCCTGGCTTTCGGCCGGCATCACAAGAGTTTAAGTAAACAGTAGCTTACAAATTAAATGCGCGACAGCTTAGCGGGCAAGGTATTAAAAACAATCACAAAGGTTTTAACGTCAGGTTCCCGGCATCCTACCGCTCTCTGCTTACGGAAATACCCGATCGAATATAATTTATCCGTCAAGCGGTAGTTGAAAAACTCAACGACTGACCATACTAACACCGGGCACGATCGCGCGTCGGATGTTCCCCGCCGCCCCCCCGGCTTGGCACCCCAGCTTTCAGCAGTTCTGGGCTATCCATCGCCCATCCCCCATCGAACCGGTCTTACCTGTTGAGCTACTGGGTACTTTTCCAACGTCCAATTTAAATTTGGATGCCTGGAAACAGTCTGCAAGGGTTTTCCCCGTCGGTTCGATACTCTGCTGCGCGCGAGCGAGACCTTCAAAACCTCGATCGAGCTGATTGACCCTGCCCAAAAACCGATACAAGCCACCGACACTCGTCGGGGACAGCTCAAAATTTTAGACCCTAGTTCAAGCTCCCCGATTCATCTGTGGAGTAAATCTAAAATCTAAAATCTAAAATCTAAAATCGACTGATCGGTTTCCACAGAGTACATCCCTAGCTAAGATTAACAGATGGATGCTCAAGCTTGCGGTGTTTCGCCGCAGTAATTGGCTTGTCGAAGGTCTGCAGGACGCACAAAAAATGCCGAGATCGGGGAAAAAAGTGCAAGTCTAACTAAAATGGTACAGCAATTGCGTCACTCCCACAGACACCTCTGTGGTCTGTCAGCCACCCCCCAATATCAGTCAGGGGCTCAGGGCCCGATGGTGGTCGTTATCCTTGGCTGACTGTTAAAGTTGCTGTTACTTGTGGGAAAAAAACACAGGCGAAGATGTTGGTTGTCTATTGTATCTTGCTGCGGGCAGCTTTCACATACCAAATACAATATTCCCAGGAGCTAGGAGCAAACATAAATTTGGCAAATCAACTCACAATCAGGACGGTTATTCCTATGTATTCTGAGATATCCAGACGGCAGTTAAAATGGCCAGATTTGTGTTTGCTCTATTGCTGCATAAAGGTAAGGGGTAAAAAAAACTTATCGGGAGACGAGTTTATATGAATATCATTAAATAATAAAATTGGGGTGCACGACAGATAACTGTGGCTCAGAAGAATTCCGAATTGAAAACCCAGACATCAAAAATCAAGGTTGATGCTTGCCTCGCACACTCACAACAACTTCATATCCACGAATTATTGTGATACCATTTTCCCAAAATAATGGCACTCTAGGCAAAATCCCAATCCTTATGTCATCAGTCATTCGCAATCGAAAATCGAAAATCGAAAATGGTATGACTTCAGCAATTTAAATCGGCGAATTCTTCCTTTAATCAGACTTATTAAATCGAACAGCCCCGGGGCACAGGAGAACGGTGCATGAATTCCCAAGAAAATCCTAAGCTAAAAATTCTGATCGTCGATGACGAACCGGATAACCTCGACTTGCTTTACCGCACCTTTCATCGAGACTACAAAGTGCTCAGAGCCGAATCTGGTCCCGCTGCTCTCGAAATTTTGGCAAAAGAGGGAGAAGTTGCGGTGATTATCTCCGACCAGCGAATGCCAAAAATGAGCGGTACGGAGTTTCTCAGCTTGACGGCGGCTCAGTACCCCGACGTGATCCGAATTATTTTAACTGGCTATACGGATGTTGAAGATTTAGTGGAAGCTATTAACGCTGGCAAAGTATTCAAATACGTTACCAAGCCTTGGGATGCTCAAGAGCTGATAAATCTTGTCAGTCAAGCTGTTGAGACTCACAATCTTCTGAAAACGCGCACCAATGAACTGCGCCGTGCTTTGAGCCAAGAATCGCTGCTTTATGCCGTTACCAATACTATCCGCTCGGCTCCCAATTACCAGCAAATGCTGCAAAGAATTGTGGAAACTGTCGGGCAGATGTTTGAGGTGAGTTGCTGTCTGCTGCGGCCGTTCCAAGACGGCCGAGTTGCCGATGAGTGGTTCGTTTACCAGAAGGGAGAAACTCAAGGGTTGGGGGGCGATGAGGAAGCGATGCCCAGAGATGCTTCTGCTGCCGAACTTTCCCCGGATTTGCTGCCGGATTTGGTTTGGGAAACTTTGGATGTGGAAGTGATTCAAGATGCCCAAACTGACGATCGAGTTTTAAACTCGGATAATCAACAACGACAGCAGGCTTACGAAGCTGCGAATATTCGATCGAGCTTGATCGTACCGCTGTTTTACAAAATCGAACTGATGGCAGTCTTGGCGCTGCACCAGTTTGATCGACGGCGCCAGTGGCAAGACCACGAGGTACAGTTGGTAATTACGGTGGCAGACCAAGCGGCTTTGGCGCTTTCTCAAGCCCGGGCTTACGAACAGGTGCGGGCGCTGGCCAAGCGCGAGGCCTTAGTCAATACTATTACTACGGCAATTCGATCGAGTCTCGATCCCCAAAATATTTTTGCAGCCATTACTCAACAACTCGGCCAAGCTTTGCAAGTTGACGGCTGCGCCCTATCTCTGTGGACAGAAGATGATGAATACGTCCAATGCGTGGGGCTATACGACACAAATAGAGATACCGTGGCTGTAGAACAGGGTTTTATTGATCCAGAGGTAGTTGCGAACCCTCTGGGCTACGATACGGCTTCTGGCGATGGTGCTGCTAACACTCGCGCCTGGGTTTTTGCCCATCCTTCTTTGCCACAGTCTTTGGTGCCGATTCGGGGCAATCCGGTGTTGCTGCAAGTTATGGTATCAAAAGAGCCGGTGGCGATCGAAGATCTCGAGGAACACCCCGAGTTAAATGTTACAGAACTCCAAGTTCGATCGCCAGCCCGCGCCCTGTTAGTCGTTCCCTTACTCTCAGAAGGCAAAATCATCGGCAGCATTTCCCTGCGCCAAAATCGCAGCATCCGCCGCTGGAACATCTCAGATATTGACCTGGCTCAAATAGTCGCAACTCAAGCGGCTCTAGCCGTGCAGCAGTCGCGCCTCTACCAGACTACCAGACAGCAGGCAGAACGGCTTCTGGAAGCCGATCGGCTCAAAACCGAATTTTTCCAAAATATCTCCCACGAGTTCCGCACCCCTCTAACTCTAACTATCGGCCCTCTAGAATCAGCTTGCAGGCGCCAAGAAGACTTGCCCTACGAACAAGCCGTAATCGCTTTGCGTAATTCCCGCCGCCTCCTGCGCTTGGTAAATCAACTGCTGGACTTGCAGCGGCTCGATGCCGGACGGATGCAGCCGAGTTTCCGCCCCTGCGATTTAGTCGGTTTCTGTTACTCTACCGCAGAGTCGTTCCGCGCCTACTGTGAGAAAAAAGGACTGCACTTAATTACCCAACTGCAAGAATGTCCTTTACTTTATTTGGATCTGGAAAGATTTGACAAAGTTATTTACAACCTGCTATCAAATGCTGTTAAATTCACCCCAGAAGGCGGAACTATCACCCTGAAAGTTGAATCGGCTGGCGCTCACTGCTTGTTGCAAGTAAAAGACACCGGTATCGGCATTCGCACCGAACAAATTCCCTATTTATTCGAGCGCTTTCACCAAGCCGAAGGTTCTGCTAGCCGTTCCTACGAAGGCAGCGGTTTAGGTTTGGCACTTGTCAAAGAATTGGTCGAACTCCACGGCGGTCAAGTTTCAGTTGAGTCAGTTTACGGGGAAGGTACTACTTTTACCGTTTGGCTGCACTTCGGTTCGACTCACTTGCCCCCGGAACAGGTACTAGAAATACCCGCAGAGTTTCACTCATCCAAAGCTGCGGTGGAACTGGCCGATGTGGAGGCAGATTTGTCCGAAAATGAGGCTGAAAATCACAACTTTGAGGCGATCGAGCCGATCAGATCTGAAACAGCAGTGGGAACGGTTTTGGTGGTTGACGACAATCCCGATTTACGCTTTTATGTGTCGGCTATTCTGCGAGATTCCGGTTTTGCAGTTTTGCTCGCCCGCAACGGAGAAGAAGGATTTGCCGTGGCTAAAAAACGCCGTCCTAATTTAATTATAACGGATTTGATGATGCCTTTGGTCTCGGGTTTGGATTTGATTAAGATGATTCGAGAGGATGAGGAATTGCAGGGAACTCCGGCAATTTTGCTGACTGCTAAAGCCGACGAAGATACTCGAATTGAAGGAGTAGAACGGGGTGCGGATGCTTATTTGTCCAAGCCTTTTAACGATCGAGAATTGTTGGCGGAAGTGCGGAATTTGATCGCCCTCAAACAAAACGAGCGCCGAGTGCAGCAGTTGAACAGTTATTTAACTGAGTCGGTGCTGCGCCGATTTTTACCGCCGGCGATGGTGAAGGCCGCTGCGGCTGGAGATTTGGCATTGGATTTGCGCCCGGAACCGCGATTGATTACTATTTTGTTTAGCGATATTGTCGGTTTTACTCAAATGGCAAATACGCTGCGCTCGCGCCGGGTAGCTGAGCTGTTGAATGAATATTTGGCGGCAATGACTAAGGCTATTTTTGACAGTGGCGGTACGGTGGACAAGTTTGTTGGAGATGCGGTAATGGCTTTCTTTGGCGCGCCGGAGGAACTAACGCCTAACGAGCAAGTACGCCGCGCTATCGCTGCTGCAAGGCAAATGGTGCTATCTCTGAAGGAGCTTAACCAGGGCTGGTTGGAGCAGGGAATTGTTGGGGAAAATGGCGTGCCTCCGGTGCGGTTTCGCTGCGGAATTCACCAGGGTACTGCGGTGGTGGGGATGTTTGGCGGCCCCGATCGATCGGATTATACTGCGATCGGGCCGAGCGTGAATATTGCCGCCCGCTTGCAAGAGGTCACGGAACCAAACACGGTGCTAATTTCGGCGGCGGTGGCAGATTATGTTGAGGAAAATCGCATTGTTAAATATAAGCCTTTGAAACTAAAGGGAATTGATGAAACTGTATTGACTTTTTTACTAAATTGTGATTAGTCATGATAAGTATTATATGTTGATACCCCACGCACAATTTCGGGAACAACCTATTCCTAAATAAGTAGATGAGCCGCAAAATATGTATGTAGTCCAAAGCGATGGTCACTCTGTGATATCGTTTCCGGTTGCATCGGAATAATAAAATCGAGTCAACAGTTAACCCTCAACCATTCAGTTTTTAGACCCGCCCGTCAATAGTCAACAGTCAACAATAATTCCAGTGCAACAGGAATTGATATAATTCATCTATGTTTATCTGGGTTTATCTGCCTGTATATGCGGTTAAAAAAAGACAATTTATTAACCGCAGGTAACAAGGGATTGACGCTGATTCACGCAGATGTAGAGCAGAGATATAGGAAGAATCTTTCTCCTAACAGATTTGATATCAAGTGTTTAATCTAAAATCTAAAATCTACAATCTATCCATCAAAGTTCAAGAGTCCCAATTACGCTTGTAGAGTCAAATCTCAAATCTCAAATCTCAAATCTCAACTCTACCATTGACTGACAGTCCTGGCTTGAATCTATCAAAAGAGGGAACTTTTTTAACCGATCGTCGCTGGATAACCTCTATCTAGAGAACGGTTACGCTGATCGCTCTGATCGAGTAAAAATAGAATGTCATCTCTCATTTTGTATTCTATGAAACTGAATTATTTTACGAAACGACTTTCGACTTTAGGGCGCTCGATCGCTGCAACTGTGCTTTGCGTCTGTGCGATGGCCTTCGTCTGGTCTGGTGCGTTCTTCTCTAACACCGCAGCAATGGCATCTCCTGCTGTAAACTCGATGGCAGCAGACCCAGATGCGGGCGATGTGGTTCAAGAAAAAGCCAGCAAAGATGCTGGACGAGCCAAGAACTTCATCCGAGATACAGAAGAGAAGGTTAAGGAAACTGCCAAGACAAATGCTGCTAAAGTCGATCGAGCATCGGATGATGGTAGTGTAGTAGAGCGCAAAGCTAAGAAAGATGCGGCCACAATTGAGAAAAGAGCATCGGAAGATTCAGCTCGGACTCAGAAAGCAGTAGATAATACCAAGAATGCTGTCGAGAGCGCTGTTGACAGCATCAAGGGTGTTTTTGGCAAGTAGACAATAAATAAGTAGGTAAGCGCAAAAAAACAATAATATCTTGCAGGGGCTTGTAGGGACGGCTTTAGGGCTTATTTACAGTAAGGGCGAGTCGATCGTTGCAGAACCCGCCCTCTCCCCAAGTAATGTTTATTTGTACTTACTTACTTCAAACTGAAAGATTGATGTACATTGACCAAGACTTCTAGACGGCTCGTGTAAGCGACCCCAAGCCCTTGTTTAAAATTGTCGCAAAAAGCGCAAATCGCTAGCATAAACCCGGCGAATGTCGTCGATTTCATAAAGTACCATTGCGAACCGCTCGACACCAAAACCGGCCGCAAACCCAGTATATTTTTCTGGATCTAAACCGACTCCTTTAAGAACATTCGGATCGACCGTTCCGCAGCCCAAAACTTCCAGCCATTTGCCGTTCCACTGCAAATCAACTTCGGCAGAAGGTTCCGTAAACGGAAAGTAACTGGTGCGGAAACGGATAGGCAAATCTTGCCCGAACATTTGCCGCAAAAACTCTTTAATTGTGCCTTTCAAGTCAGTAAATGTCAGACCTTCATCAATTGCTAAAAGTTCAATTTGGTGGAAAACTGCCGCGTGAGTAGCATCAACAGTATCGCGGCGGTAAACGCGGCCGGGAGAGACAATCCGAATCGGCGGTTTGTGCTGTTCCATGTAGCGAATTTGCACTGATGATGTCTGAGTCCGCAGCAAGTCGCCGCCTGGTAGGTAAAATGTATCTTGCATATCCCGCGCTGGGTGGTCGGGCGGGGTGTTGAGCGCCTCGAAGTTGTAATAATCTGTTTCCATTTCCGGGCCGTTGGCGACGGTGTATCCGAGGCCGACAAAGATATCGAGAGCGCGGTCTATGACGGCGTTTAAGGGGTGAACGCGGCCTTGGGGGCGAAAAATCCCCGGCATCGTGACATCGATGGTTTCTGAGGCTAATTTGGCTTGGATTTGGGCGGTTTGGAGGGCGGCGCGCTTGTCTTCTAAATCGGCTTGCAGGGCTTCTTTAACTGTATTGGCGATCGCACCTACTTTGGGTCGCTGGTCTGGCGACAGTTTGCCCATCATGCCTAAAATTTGAGAGAGTTGGCCTTTTTTGCCGAGGTAGCCGACGCGCAACTGTTCGAGTTGTTCGAGGGTATTGGCAGTGGCGATCGCACTTTTGGACTCTTGACCGAGGGTTTCTAGTTGAGTTTCAATGTCGCTTAGCTGGACAGTCATTTTGATTTTAGATTTTAGATTTTAGATTTTAGATTGATGGCAGTTTTGGGCCAAGTTGAGTTTAGCGCAATTTTGGCTCTACAGCTTGTTGATTTTAGATTTTAGATTTTAGATTTTAGCTTTTCGGCAGTTACGGATAATTTGTAATAGGTAATTGGATATTAGAGCGATCGCCGTAGTTGAATCTAGTTTAGTATTGTTATAAGGCCTATAAAAATTTCAATGAAACTTTTAATTAGCAACGACGACGGCATCTTTGCACAAGGCATCCGCAGCCTCGCCAACGCTCTCGCCGACGCTGGCCACGACGTGAGCGTAGTTTGTCCCGACAGAGAGCGCTCCGCTACCGGCCACGGCCTTACCCTGCACCAACCCATCCGCGCTGAAATTGTCGAATCTATTTTTGAGCCCGCAGTTCAAGCTTGGGCCTGTTCGGGTACTCCCGCCGACTGCGTGAAACTTGCTTTGTGGGCTTTACTTGACAAACCGCCGGATTTTGTTCTTTCCGGTATCAACCACGGGCCCAATTTAGGCACGGATATCATCTGTTCGGGTACGGTTTCGGCAGCAATGGAAGGAATTATGGAAGGCATTCCCAGCATTGCTTTTAGCCTCGCCAGCTTTACTTCGCAGGAATTTGGGCCGGCGGTAGATTTCGCTGTCACTTTGCTGGCACAGTTGGAAAAACAGCCAATGGCCAAACCGATGCTGTTGAATGTCAACATACCAGCAGTCACACAAGCAGAAATTACCGGAGTTGCGATCGCCCGTCAAGGCATTCGCCGCTATTTCGACATATTTCAAAAGCGCACAGATCCGCGCGGCAAAACTTATTATTGGCTGGCTGGGGAATTGTTAGAAGATGTAGAAGAAATCGCTGATTCGGCGGTGCCGCATGATATTCCTACAGACGTACAAGCTATTCGCGACAACAGAATAACCGTAACTCCCTTGCAATATAATCTCACCTGTGCTCCAGACTTGCACTCGTTGCGGGATTGGCAAGTTGAAGGTTTTCCCAAGCAGTGAGATCCGATCGACCCGATCAGAGCGGTAAACTAGGAATTAAGGAAAAGTGCCTCTCAAGGTCTATACCTTAAGCGTTAACACAGGCTCCCAATTACTTGTTAGTTTTTTTTACTCAAGAAAAACAGTTATGAACGCTCCCACCTATAACACTCATTCTGTCACTTGCCCGATCTGCAACCGTTCCAGCGTCGTCGGCCCAGTTGGGATGGTCAGTGGACTATTCACTTGTCCCCACTGTCATTCTCATATGGTAATTAGCTGGAGCGGTCATTTTGTGCGCGATCCTTTTAGTCTCAAACAACTGACGGTAGGAAAAATGCTCAGGCGCGAGAGCAGACCGTTAGCTCGCCTTCAGCGGGACTTTGGACTGAGTAAGCCTTTTCCGCTGATTGCCATTTTGGGCAGTGTGGTGTTTTTCGGGTGTGCGCTCGCCGCTACGGAACAATCGCTACCCCCACAGAATTCACTGCAAGGATTTTTAGAGTGGGTGAGCGGAACTGGTAATTCCGAAGATGTCTCACGTTAACATTTCTTAAAAGAAATTCTGACAGATACTGCGTGCAAATATCTATTCCTTTAGGTAGAAATCACACTATTTTAGCAATTGCATCCCTCTTGAGCTAGGGGTAAGCACTTAGACGCCTTGCGCTTCATCCTGTGCCCAAAAACGTCAAAACCCCAGTCCGGCAGGGGTTTTAACCCCTGCCTCAAAGCTCAAGTTTGGTGGGCGTAAGTCTCACAAGGGTGTTTCGGGTTAAGTTGACAAATATCACATCGCTCAATTTAGAAACTCAGCAATTTTTCTAACTGCTGCTTCCAAAATTGCTGGCGACTCGACTAAGGCAAATCGCACGTAGCCTTCTCCTGATTTCCCGAAACCGGCACCGGGGGAAGCTGCGACTCCTGTATTCTGTACTAGCTGAGTGCAAAATTTCACGGAATCGTGGGCCCAAGGTTCCGGCAGTTTCGCCCAGACGTACATGGTGGCAGGGGGTACAGGCACTTGCCAGCCGATGCCCTGTAGCGCGTTTACAAAGGCATCTCGCCGTTTTCTGAAGGTTTCTACGCTGGTTCTGACGGTATCTTGAGGACCTGTTAATGCGGAGATCGCTCCATTCAAAATCCCTCGGTATTGGTTGAAGTCCACTGCGGCTTTTACCTGTCGCAGGGCTGCAATTAGTTCGGAATTGCCGATCGCGTATCCGACTCGAAAACCTCCCATACTGTAGGATTTGGATAGTGTAAAAAACTCGATCGCCACACTCTTATCTCGATCCGCCTGAAATATTGACGGCGCCATCAATTTTCGATATTCTTCCTCGTTACCAGGCTCTGCCTCTATGAGAGAATTGCGATCGTCAAACACCAAATCCACATAAGGGAAATCGTGAACTAAAACAAGTTGATGTTCCCGACAAAAATCCACAGCTTTCTCAAAAAAAGCAACCGGGGCGATCGCAGTTGTAGGATTATGAGGATAGCTCAAAACCATCATCTTCGACTGAGCCAGCACTGCTGCCGGAATATCTTCAAATATCGGCAAAAACGCATTTTCTGCTAATATCGGCATCGGATAAATTTGACCACCAGCTAAATGCACACCGCCTGCGTGGGAAGGATAGCCCGGATCGAGCAACAAAGCAAAATCTCCCGGGTTGAGTACAGCTAAAGGCATATGCGCCGTGCCTTCTTGGGAACCAATTAACGGCAGCACTTCTGTTTCTGGATTGACTGCAATCCCAAATTTTTGCTCGTACCAAATAGCTGCTGCTTCCCGAAAATCTCTTGTGCCGTTAAATAGCAAATAGCCGTGAGTGCTGGTGTCGGACAGAGAATGTGCGATCGCATCTGTAATGTGAGCAGCCGCCGGCAGATCCGAAGAACCCAGAGACAAGTCAATCACATTCTGCCCCGCTGCTCTAGCTTGAGCTTTTGCCCGATCCATATCGGCAAATACATTAAATTGCAGTGGATCTAAACGTTTAGCAAATTGCATATTTTCTGTATTTTTGGGGGATTTTTAAGGAATATTTTTATATTAGCTAAATTATTTTTTATATTGCATTTTTATTGGGTTTGTGTTTTTTTTCCTAACCGCAGAGAGCGCAGAGGGCGCTGAGCCCGAGAGGAAGATCGAGGAGAAAAGAGAGGTGTTAACAAAAATATTTGTGCTTATTATAATTCTAAGTTGGGAGTTGGAAACTCCCGAATCATTTCCAAACTTTATAAGTGAGCGTCCAGCAAACCGACCAAAGTTTGTTTAGTAATCGCTCCCTCGTGAGAAAGCACTACTTCGGCATTTTTAAACAGCCTGAGAGCTGGGACTCCTTCTACTTTATACTGCTTGACAGTATTAGGATTGGGGTCAATTTCCATTTTAACCACTTTCAGCCGATCGCTGTAGTTGGCCGCCACCCAGTCTACCGAAGGCGCGATCAGTTTGCAAGGCCCGCACCAAGTAGCCCAAAAATAGGCAAGCACTGGTTGCTCTGCTTTCAGGACTTCTGTTTCAAATTTTTCGTCGTTAATGACAATTACACTGTTGCTCATGGTTCTGCGATTATTTTTTCTATTTATTTCTAAAGCACCGGCGGGCGTGAAACTTGCACCAACTTAGAAGACAGGCCCAAAAAACTGTTACTAATTTTAAAACATTCTGTGAATTATTGAGTGCAAACTCAGGACTGGGAACGGATGGCTAATTCTGTATGGCGTTTAATTCCACTGTTGTCGGTGTCTGGTAGCGTGCAGATGGCGATCGACCAATGGCTGCTGGAACAGCATCTAGCGGGCAAACATCCGCCAACTCTGCGATTTTACACTTGGCAACCGGTGGCGATTTCCTTGGGCTACCACCAGCGCAGGTGGCCGGAGTTTTGGCAGCATTTGTCTTGGCAGGGAATGCCTGTGGAGTTGGTGAGGAGGCCCAGCGGCGGGCGCGCCGTGCTGCACCAAGGGGATTTAACTTATGCAGTTGTGGCGTCGGGATTTGGAAGCAGCCGTATGAAAGCTTATCAGACTATTTGCGAGTTTTTGATTGAGGGTTGGAGGGCGATGGGTTTGGATTTGCAATACGGGGAAGCTGGAAGGGGTTATATTCACAATCCGAATTGTTTTGGTACTGCCACAGGTGCGGATTTAATTACACTTGATGGTTGCAAGTTAATTGGTAGCGCGCAATTGCGACGGGGTGATGCTATTTTGCAGCACGGTTCGATGCGTTTGCAGCCGGATGTTAAATTATTTTCTAAAGTTTTTGGGGAGGAATTAGTTCCTGTACAATTACCTCTATCTGAAGTGGGAGATGATTTGATTGCAACTGTAATTGATGTTGTGAGTGCGGCGGCTTGTCGGTGTTTTGCAATTGATTTGAAAGTGCAGGCACTTTCGGATCGGGAATGGCAGGATATTTTGAAATTAACAAGTAATAAGCTGTTTGACATTTAATCTGTCTATTTGGCGGCGGGCTTTCCGGCAGCCTTTTCTGAACAGCCATCTTGGCTGTTATACAATAATAATTTTTTGTTGGGGGACTGCCTTATTGGCTGTTACTAATACAAGTTAAAAACTGGTACACTTATTGTATTAAAACTTTTCTGGCCCGTTGCTGTAACGCCACCATAAAAGTTAAATTTAAATGCAGTACAGCTTATGGTTGTGGCTGAGTTGGAACGATCGGCTCTTTGGCAACTTCGCCCAATTTCACAGAATCCAGCAAGCTTTCCCAATCAGCAGTTAATTCTGCATCATTAGGCCGATCGCGGCGAGCGGCAGCTAGGGTGCTGAGGGCATCTAGCCAAATCCCATTTTTAGCATAAATAACGGTTTTCTGGCGCGGATCTGCCTGATCTAATTGACGGCGGATATCTGCACTGATTTCCACTCGCCGTACAGTACCGCTTTCGATTTGATCGCTCGATCTGTCTTGAGAGTCGCAAATCACTGTCAAATTCCAACGGTAACTTTTGCCTACTTCCAAGGGTGGCACATTTTGGTTAGCGGGGATATTAACGCCGATCACCCCTGATAAATTGCTAATTGTGACATCCTGTTTATAAATCTGGTTGCCGCTTTGATCTTGTAGGATAAATTCGGCTAATTCTGCCTCTGTTTGAGGCAAGTAGAAAAAGAAAGTTGGATACTCGGAAACAGTCCGTGCGATCTTATTTTTAGGCATTAAGGCTGTGAGACCTAGCTGACTAATGCTCGCGCAGCCACCGCGCACAGGCCGTCTCGGTTGAGTGGGGGGGCGATCGTCTATATCTTCACGGGGCTGAACGAAGCGGGGCCCTCCCGGTACAGTGCGTTTTGGCCCGCCGTCTATATCAAAATCAATATCCTGTCCCACAACTGGAAATAGGGAAGCGTTAAGTGTGGCGATTAATACTATTGATCCAACTGATGTCAGATTCAGGATAAACTTAGTAATTTTTTTCATGGGCTTCATGGTTTTTTAGGGAGAAATTGTGTCTTTTTATTTCTGTTTTATTCCCAAAATGCGGTAGACATTAACTTTTTGTTCCCGCCCTCTTAACGGTAAAGCTCCCCAAGATTCTACTTCAAATTGGTCTGCCAGATGCAGTAAGGTTTCTTCTGCAATCAATATCCGGCAAGTGTCCTCGTGCCGATCCTTTTCGCAGCTTTCCAGGCGAGAGGCAATATTTACGCTGTCGCCGATCACTCCATATTCTAAACGGGTTGTGCCTCCCAGACTACCCACCATAACAGGCCCTGTAAAGATGCCTACTCGCATTTTTACGGCCGGTAAACCGCGATCGAGCCAATTTTTATTCATTTCTGGCAAGCGGGAACTGATGGCTAAAGCGCAAGATACGGCAAGGCGAGCATCTTCTGCAATTTCTTCTGGAGTGGTGCGGGGAATGGGTACGCCAAATACTGCCAGCATTCCATCTCCGGTAAATTTATTAATCACGCCTTGATGTGCTTGGACTTCTTGAGCCATTGCTGATAAATACTCATTTAACCAACTCATTACGACTTCTGGCGCTAGTTTTTCGGAGATTGTACTAAAACCCTGCAAGTCGGTGAGGATGATCGTAGCAGTAACTTTTTGCCCTGGCAATAACCCTGATTCGAGCAGATGGACGCGCTCTTTCCACAGGGCATTGGCGATCGCCGGTGAAGTTTGTTGTCCTAATAATTTCATCACAATCCCTTGCTGTTGCCTCGACTGCTCGTATTTATAGGTGACTGCGACTCCTGCGGTGATTAAAAGGGCCAGGGCTGGAGCTATTAGAGGTATCCACCCCTGTTGCATGAAGAGGAAAAAGGTGAATCCGAATAATGAGCCGCAAGCTGCGATCGCGATCGCGATCAAATTCAGCGATTTTTCTAGTCGCCAAGCTAAACAGCCGCCTACTGCACTCCAAACCACAATCCAGAGGATTTCTTGCCATTCGTCCCAATACCAAAATAGCCCTTTCCCATCTAAAACTGCGCTAAGGATTTGGCTGGTGGCAGTTGCATGAATTAATACCCCAGGCATCGGCTGGTTTCCCCTTGCAGTAGCGCTGTAAGGGGTAAAAAAGAAATCTTTGACACTTAGGGCTGTAACGCCTACTAGCACTATTTTACCCTGCACCAATTTAGGATCAACTTTTCCCTCCAAAACTTGAGTTAGTGTTACGCTCTTTGCTATATTTTCAGCAGATCGGTAATTGAGCAGGACTTGATAGCCTTCGGCATCTATGTTCTGATAACCTCCTGAGTCCGAGCGCAACTTTGAAAATACTGTTTTATCTACCTTAAGTTCGTTTTTTTCGGTTTTTTGATGAGCTATTTTTTGGCTTTTAAAATAGGCAAAAGCTAGTCGCATCGAAAATGAATACACTGTTTTTTTGCCATCGCCCCTCAACATCAAATTTCGACGCACTATACGGTCTGGATCGACTACTACATCGTTGAATCCTACTCGCTTGTCTGGTATATTGGGAGGTGGTGGCACTCGCTCGGACTCAGAGCTGCCGATGAAGGTAATGGGGATTACTTTGGGGTTTTTCCATTGAGTGACTAATTCTGCATTCCCAGGTTCGTAGGGATTCGTGCGAAGGATATCTATGCCAATAGCTGTGGGTTCAAGACGCGCTATTTCTGCGATCGCTTTTGCTAAAGTGCGATCGGAAATTGGCCATTTTTCAATAGTATTAATATCCTGATCGGTGATGGTCACTATCAGCAACCTGGGGTCAGGGCCCGGAGCTGGCCGCAACTGCACCATGAGGTCGTAAGCATTTAATTCTAGTGGCTGCAACCCGCCTAAATGCCGCACTCCCAATAGAGTTCCGGTCACGACAATCCAGATAATAGCAAGAGGTTGCAAGTCAGGGAAGGGGAAGAAATAAGTTAAGTTTTTCCAACGTCTCTCCGCCAATTTATGATAAATTCTATTAAAGAATTTGGGCATAAAATTTTTTGCTTTAACCCTCATTGACAAAGTTTGCTACATCTTAACTTATCACTAATGCCCCTTACCGATGCCCAATTTTTAATTTTCCTGTGCGGTTTTGGCGATCGCACTTAACTGCAATCCCTGCGGATAGCTGTTTTCTTCTTTGCTGCGCTTGATGTCGGCCATTGAAATCTGCGGTTTGAGGTATTTTGCTAAAACTTTAACCACGTCGCCCCGATCGATCGTCCCCGCTACTGAACCAATCGGCGAGAGGACGATGATTCGGGGGAGTTGACGGGCTTCCATGCTGTTAATTACTTCTGCGAGGGATGCTTTTTCCGAGACTGTGGGGGTTTTTCCCAAGGGTTTCAAAATGTTGTGCAAAGTCTGAACTTGCCATTGACTGCGTTCTGTGAAGCGGATATCGTCGATCGACACTAAGCCCAAATCCCGGCCGTTGGTCGCAGCAATGTAAAATGGAAACGGATTGACTTCTAACAAATATCGATCTGCAAATTCTCGCAGAGTCAAATCTGCATCTACAACTCGAAACTCGCGACTCATCGTATCGCTGGCTTTAATTTTGAGCAGGGCTTCTTGCAGCGAAGTAACTTGGCTATAAGCAGTGGCATTGCGAATGCCAAACCAGCCGATTAGCGCAATCCACAAGCCGCCGTACTCGCGCGCTAAAAAGCATAAACTCAGACCCAAAGCAACAGCCAGCCAACCTAAAACTTGTCCTGTTTTTGCCGCCCAGCGAACGCCGGCAAATCGAGAGCCGGTGATTTTCCAAATTGCTGCTTTTAAAACTTGTCCTCCATCCAAAGGCAGACCGGGAATTAAGTTAAATAATCCCAAAACGAGATTGATTAGTGCTACCCTTTCGGTGACAATTGCCAGCAAACTTTTCGGGGGAAGAACTTGAGAACCCAAACCGAGGATTAAAAACAGCGCAAAGCTCACGAGAGGGCCCGCAATAGCTACTTGAAAAGCTTGACCGGGAGTTTTTGATTCCGAGTCGATCGAAGCTACTCCGCCAAATAAGAATAAGGTAATAGAATTAACTTTAATGCCTTGCGATATCGCGGCCAAGCTGTGTCCGAGTTCGTGCAAGAGCACGGAAGCAAACAGTAGCAGAGCTATTGCTAACCCCGCACTCCAGGAGAGCGCAGGCCCCCACAGGCGGTAACTGCTGGCGTATTCGCGGGTTGCTAAAGCTAAAATTATAAACCACGAATAATCTATAACTAGGGGGATGCCAAATAAAGAGCCGATTCGCCAACCTGTCTGCATGAAGTTTCCTGGGAAAGGAGAGCAAGAAAGAGTTTCTATTATATCTTTTCTACTCCTTGCCTTTGCCTTTCCCCTGATTTTTACAGAACTCCGGCGTTACCCAAGCCCAAGATTACTCCGGCTCCGAGCAAGTGGCCGAAGCTGGCTGTTGCCAGCAATTCTGGTACGCCGAAGCCTTTGAACATTCCAGGGAGTGCAACGGGTAAAGCTGGGCCCTTGCCTCGGTTTTGCTTGGAGATGCCGTAGTAGCCGATCGTGATCGCCAGCAAATTACATAAAATCATTGTCAGTCCTACCAGTGGCGACCACTCGGGTGTTGAGGGAGCGGTAGATTGTACGGCTAACAGCAAAGATGAGGTGATCATGTTCTTATCTCCTGATTTCACAGATAAATTGATTTCCAAGATTATAAAAAGCGGTTTGCATTAAACTAAGATTTGTTTTAATAGTTAACAATTCGTTGATATTTTGATACAACTGCGGAACCGAGGAGGAAGAGTGCGGGTTAAAATTTGCGGAATCACTAAATTAGACCAAGGAATTGCGATCGCCCGCTTGGGAGCCCAAGCTTTGGGGTTTATCTGCGTGCCGGCTTCCCCCCGCTATGTCACCCCAGAAACAATTCGCTTGATTGTCGAGCAGTTGCCGGAAAATGTCGATCGCATCGGCGTTTTTGCCAACACCACAATAGAAAATATCTGTCAAGTAGCAGCAGAGTCAAATTTAAGCGGGGTGCAGTTGCATGGAGATGAAACAGCGGAATATTGCGATCGACTGCGGGAGTTTTTGCCGGGAATTGAAATTATAAAAGCCCTAAGAGTTAAGACTCCTGAAACTTTAGCCAGCGCTGCTGTTTATGCTGTTCGTGTCGATACTTTACTACTGGATGCTTACCATCCACAGCAATTGGGCGGTACTGGTAAAACGATCGACTGGATGATGTTATCAGAGTTTAGACCGCAGTGTCCTTGGCTGCTGGCAGGCGGTTTAACACCCGATAATATTTTAAATGCAATTGATAGCGCGATCGGCAATAACTTCAGCGGTGTTGATCTTTCTAGCGGCGTAGAAATAGCGCCGGGAGATAAAGATTTGACCAAAGTTGCTCAGTTGTTTGCTAATTTAAGTCAACTTGCTCATCATTGATAAATTGGCAATACCAAATTCGCGCTTTTTATCGGATTTATTCTTTAGTCTGCTTGGGCGAAGCCTGCCGTAGACTAGGCAGACTTCGTTTGTATAGTAGCGGTTTCAACCGCAGTTTATTTCCTTTATTGTTTTATCGGCGGATCTCAAAAGTGCGTGAAGCGGAGCTATCGCCAAGGGGATCGCCCTCCGGGTCTTCGTATTCCAAAACCAACTCACTAACCGTAGCACCGGTGGGGCCGCGGCGGCACCAACTAATCATTTCTTCCACAGCTTTTTTGGAGCCTTCAAAGACAGCCTCGACGCGGCCGTCAGGGAGATTTCTTACCCAGCCGCCCAGGCCGAAATACTTTGCTTGATTCCTCGTTGAATATCGGTATCCTACTCCTTGAACTAATCCGGAAACAAAAACGCGGACTCTGACGGGCGGCAATGATTGGTTTTGCATAATAAACGGCTCAACTTACTGCTAACATCTGTTTGAAAATTTTAAGGATCAGTTTGATTATGTTAAATTTTAGTGCGCTCTCGCTGCCGGGATTCCTGATACGCCGTATCACCCTGGCTTTTTCAACTATTCCCGATTTCACTGATTGGCTGGTTGCAGCTATGCTCGCGCTGGTTTACACTTCGATCGCTCTTTCCGTGGGTTTTTGGTCGGGATTTTTAAAAGTAGACGTGCAAACCTCTCGGCGTACAATTGTGGGAGTGCTTCTTGGCTGTTTGTTAAGTCCAGGCATCACCGAGGAATTATTGTTCCGGGTGTTAATGCTGCCGCACCCGTTCGAGAAGGCTTCTGGGTTAATGCTGTGGCTTTGGGGATGTGCGAGTTTGGCGGTTTTTGTAGTTTACCACCCGCTGAACGCGCTAACTTTTTACCCGGTTGGTCGATCGACCTTTATGAATCCAGTGTTTTTGCTACTGGCGGCAATTTTGGGAGTTGCGTGCTCCCTCGCATACCTGCAAAGCGGTTCTATCTGGCCTGCGGTGGCGGTTCACTGGCTGGCAGTGACAGGCTGGCTGTTGCTACTGGGCGGTTACAGGAGGCTGTATGGTTAAATGTAAAAAGTCCAGCATCACTATTTTGTCGGGAGGATCTCAGTTGTGGGTATCATAGGAGCGATCTTAGGTTTTTTGGCAGGGGTAGCAGTTGCTTACTGGTTAGTGGAAAAGCGCTTAAACAAGCAAAAACAAGAATACTTGCAGCAAACTAGCAGAATTAGTGAAGAAATAGAATTAGCTCAGATGTCTCGGGTGCGACAAGCTGTCGAATCTCAGCAACAAGAACGCGAAAATCAGCTTAGAAAAGCTACTATCGAACACGAAAATTTACTCAGACAAGTTACTACCCAATACGAAAACCAGATCAAACAAGTTGCGGCTCAATATGAAAATCAGCTCCAACAAGTTTTGGCAGAACGCGACAGTCAGATCCAACCAGTTGCCAACGTAGACGAGTACGAGCTGCGGCGACAAATCAGCGAGGAATTAGAAGTCGCTAACAATGCTAGGATGCAGCAAAATATCCAATCTTTGCAAGCAGAACACGAACATCATTTACTCAGAGTTGCTGACGAATTGCATATAAATTATCAAGCTCAGATGGAGCAACATTTGCAAAACCTGCAAAATGAACACGAAATTCGCTTGAGGCAAATTGCCGAGGAATATGAGAACCGCGAGGTTGAGATGCAGTTAAATATGGAGGCTTTGCAAGAGCAATACGAGAGTCAGTTGCAAGCGGCTCACGAGCAGTTGAGAGATCACGAAGCTCAGATGCAAGCTACTATCAGGTCTTTGCAAGAGCAGTACGAGAGTAATGTACAGCAACAAGAAGTCCCCGAGGATCAGTTCAGTCAGTTAAATCCCACAGAATTTGGAGAATATTTACCACAAGAAGAAGTTTGGCAGGACCAGTCAAGTGAGTTAAATCAAACAGAAGTTCAAGAAGAGTTAAATTACACAGATTTTTCGGAACCACAACCAATTGATTTACATCAACCAGCAGTAGAACCACAGCTTCCAATTACCAGACAAGCAACAAGCTATTCCCTACCGCAGTTGATGGGATGTGTTCAAAGTCAGGATAAAGAAACCCGCAAGTTTGCAGCGTCTGCTTTAGGTAAAATGGCTGCTGCTAATGCTCTGAGAGCCGAAGGTCAGCGAGCAATAGAAACCTTGGGAAAATTAGCTCAAGATATTCACCCGGAGGTGCGCCAAGCTGCTGTGGAAGCACTAGCAATGATTAAGTCTGAAAAAGTGATTCCGCTGCTACAAAAAGCTTTGCGAGATATAGATAGCGGTGTGGCTAAATCGGCAAGTGCTGCGCTCAATAAGTTTAAGTTTTATCCGCGCACTCCGCCGGCTAAGCCGAAAACTGTTGATCTGAAGAAACCAAAGCGTTAAGCATTTACGATCACAAATAAATATAGCAATTGTCAATTGTCTACCACACAGTAGGGATACAACATTGTTGTGTCCTTACCGAGGTGCTATATTTCACTCAATTTCGATTACTAACACAAACTTTGGAGGTTGGGCTAAGGAAAGAAATCAAACTCAATTATTCGATCGACAACTCGCCCAATCCTTAGCAGCAATTACCGACACCCCGCCAGCCGAGGCCGGTAGGTTTGATGATACCCTGCCAACGGCTTTGGCGGCAATTGAGTCGCGCAAAATCTGTTTAAGATTGTTGTCTAACTGATCTGTTGCACTATTCTTAAAAACGTTGCTTTGTACCGAGTATAAATTTGAGGTCGCCGGAGTCGCTAACAGCCATATCTAAGCGAATTAATCCAAAGGACGATCGCACCCTCACACCCACCCCAACACCTGCCCCAGTCCCCGGTTTGTCCCTGACTACCGCCGGTTTTCCGAGTACGCTATCTCCTGTTCCTAAATCCGACGCAAAATCAACAAATATTACGCCGCCCACATCCTGACCCACAGGGAACCGATATTCGCCGGAAGCTAAAAAATAACTCCGGCCACTGCCAATATCCCCGCTATCGTAACCCCGCACGGAATTGCGGCCACCGAGGCGAAAAGCTTCCGTTGGTGGCAAATCCCCGATTACCGTACCCGCTTGCAAGTTAAAAGCCAGCATTTCGGGCAAGGCTTCGGACTCGCTGATGCCCAGGAAAGTTAGTGGTACATAGTGTATATAATTTGCTAACAGCCTGTTGCTCACAATGTTACCTCGTCCCAGAGGTATCGACTGCTCGGTGCTGAGGCTGAGAATCGATCCACTGGTGGGGTTGAAGGGATTGTCCCGCCGATCGCGCATTGCGCCAAAAGAAACAGTGTATAACTCGTCAACGCCGCTGCCGCTGAATGTGAGAGGATTGCCGAGTTCGTCGCGGCGGGCGATATTTAAGTTGCGATCGCGCGTACTGATGTTTGTATAGTTCAGTCCCAAAGTCGATTGCCAATCGCCCAAAGGTCTGGTAAACCTCAGATTTCCCCCCATCCGAATTTCCCGAACTCGGTTCCCGTTGGGCAAATCAATATCTTTGTTGAAAATTTCCGATATTCTGCGATCGCCAAAAGCTCTCACACTGTATCCCAAACGGTCTTCGGCGGCAACGTAAGGGCTGACAAACTGGACATCGTACTGGATACCTCGGAGGCTGGGCTGAAGATCCACCGCTAGCCGCTGTGGCGTTGTGCCAAAAGTTCGATCGGTATATGAAAGAGGAACAGCAACGCCAACATCATCACTAAGACTGGCACTTACGCTAAAAGATCGAGCCGATCGCTCTTGAACGTTGTAGATTACATTAACATCCGTGCCAACTTCTTCGATCGAAACCGTAACCTTGTCAAACAATCCCAATTGCTGCAACTGCTGCAAGTCCGATCGTACAACTTCCCGGCTATAGTTATCCCCCGCCTTGAGTTTGAGCTCACCTCGGATAAAATCTTCCGAAATTCTGCCCTCAACCGGATTCCCTTTTTTATCAACAGCTTCGCCTCTGGAATTGACAAAGCGAATTTTCACCTCTGCAACGTAAACGCCCTCAGCGTTGCCTGCTTGACTGATTTGTAGAGTACCGCCTAGCTGTCGGGCGTTGCTGTTTACTGCTTCGGGGATTTCGGGGTTTGCCACGATCGTCGCCGGAGTTTTTAACGATGTAAAATCTTTATTGTGGCTGGACTTGAGTGATATCAATTCCGGTTGCACCGGAATGACTGTTGACTGTTGACTGTTGGCTGTTGACTGTTGACTCCGGGTGGAAAAACTCAATGGTTGAGTGTTAACTGTTGACTCAATTTTATTATTGTGATGCAACCGGAAACGATATGAGGGCGATTCACTAGGAGATAGCTGCGCCGCGCCTACTTCTGGAGAAGCTGCGAGCTCATCGGATGCCGGCAAATCCTGCACAGTTGGGTTCACCTCATCCGATTGGTGACTATTTAAGACTGGAAGCGATAACAAATGTCGCTTGTCATCAAGTCTAGATCCCCCTAAATCCCCCTTAAGAAGACCCACTTTGAGCATATTTCTTGTCCCCCCCTTATTAAGGGGGGTTAGGGGGGATCTAGACTTCGCTACAAACAAGAGAGACGGTCGGTTTGACGTTAAGTTATCACCAATGACCTCATCCTCCCTCTGCGCCCTCTGTGCCTGTGCGGTTCCCTCTCTAAACTCCGCCTCAGTCGCTGCGGCACTCGGATCGATCGCCCGCGCTGCCAATTCGCCGCCAGCCAGCGCAGCCAAAGTCAAAAATGCAATAATCGAAATTCGCATAGACATTAAATTTAAAACACACCGAACGCATATTACCCAAAACCGGGCCCCCTGCATAATTAGCCGAAAAGAAACCCGGTATTGTTGAGGCTACCGGGTTTCTGGGATGCTGAAATGTGCGAAAGTTCGATCGACCGCGGGCGATCGTAAAATTTGTTTAAATAGCTTGTCGAGAAACTCGTTTCTCAAAATGAGCCTGAGTCTGCTGCAACAGTTGTTCGCGACTATCCTTAGCGGTGGTAATGGTAGGGAGCAAGTTGCGAGCTTGTAAAGTCATGTGAAGCTGTAGGTGTGCTACGTACTCACTGACATCTTCGCGAAGAGAGCAAGCCGGGTACTGTTTTAAAGTAGAGTTCAAAGTGTTCTCCTGCTTTGAGTTTGTAGTATTTTCTAATAATCATAGACAATATCATGGTCTATTTCTAACTGTGTACTCCGTAATGAAGTTTAACCTTTGGACTGCTTTTTTGTTACAATTGTTTACAAAGATTTCTTACCTATCAGGAGTCGAGTCCCATGCAGTCTCAAGCACTTGCAGGACTAAAGCACATATTAAGTACATTTGTCAATAGCACCACCCAAACAGCCGCCTACCTCGACATCGGGTGCGGCAGACCCTTATTGATGCTGCACGGTTTCTTAGGAGAAAAGACTTGCTGGCTGCCATTAATTGAGTTATTGCAATCTCAGTTTCGGTGCATCAGTTTAGATATGTTGGGTTTTGGAGAATCCAGCAAACCAGAAATCCGCTACGACGTAGCTGTAGAAGTTGCTTTTGTGTGGCAAGTTGTAGAACAACTAAATATCGAACCATGCTGCATCATCGGACATTCTTTTGGCGGTTGAGTAGCATCTGCATATTCCCTCAAATATCCTAATTCTGTGAGCAGTTTAGTGTTAGCAGCACCAGCCGGAATTCGGGACGACACTTTTTGCGGTCAATACGATGCTTTGCGGCCGCTGTTGTGGGAAACCCCAGCCGTTGATTGGGCCTTGCAGTTGGCAAAACCTTTTGCTAGTTTAGCGGGAAAAAGTGAGCAATTGCAGCAAATTTATGGGTGGCGCAGGGAGTTAATGTCTCAACCAGTAGCCAGGTCATTTTTAATGAGTCGGATGCGGCCAGAAGATGCAGTTGATACAGTAGAAAAAGAAATTCACCAATTGCAAATTCCTACCTTAGTTATCGCAGCAGATAGTGACGAAACAATTCCTCTATGGCACTGTGAAACCTACGCTAACGAGATACCGGGGGCAGAGTTAGCAATTATTCCCAATGCTGATCACGGCTTGCCGCAAACTCAAGCTCAAATTATGGCGAAGTTGACTTGTGAATTTTTGAATAATTAAGAAAAACTGTGCAAGAAGCCTAATCATAAAAAGTGTGATAAGCCACCAAGTGCCAATAATTGTGTTTTAGTATACTACTTTATTAGGAAATACAGAATATATTGATTAGTGTCTTGTACAATTATTTTTATGGCTCTTAAATCTTGTGTCAGCACGAGCTACAGACATTTAGTTGAGTCGGGGATATTACCAATGGCGGCAATGAGGAACTATTTTAATCTGGAAGAAATTACGACAGCCAGAAAAATTAGTGCTGCGGTAATTAACATCAGCGGCCGCCAGCGAATGCTTTCCCAACGAACGGCTTTTTTTTGCATGAGGTTAGTTTGCTCTGAGAATGGGGTAGAAAGAGCCCAACTGCGGGTGAATTTGTTAGAAGCGATCGAGCTTATGGAAAAATCGCACCGCGACTTAATTAATATTGGTAGCAGCGTCAACTTAGTGAGTCCCCCTTCAGGCGCCCTCAAGGCAATGTATTTTGAGCCGCCACTGTATTTAGACAAGCAAGTGCGCGCATATATCGATCGAATAAAAGCATTGGTGCAAGTTCCCGATGCCGAACTCATGCTGGAAAATCCCCACCTGCTGTACATTGTCGAAGCAGCGGGCGGCGACTTGCTAGAAGCTTTCGATGCCGTGGTGAGTCAATACCAGCAAGAAAGCGAAATAGAACAATTTGAAATCGACCTCAAACAGGTAGAACTTTATCAAGAAAGTTGTGCTGCTACCTCGAAAGCGGAAGCTCAAGCCGCCCAGCTCGATCGCGCACTTCGCGAACTAAAACAAACTCAAGCTCAACTCCTCCACAGCGAAAAAATGTCTTCGCTGGGGGCGTTAATGGCTAGTATCGTCCACGAAATTAATAACCCAGTTAGTTTTATTTACGGGAACTTGAGCCATGCCGCAATTTATACTCAAGATTTGTTGCACCTGCTGTGTCTCTATCAAGAATGCTATCCCAATCCCTGTCCAGAAATCACAGCTAAAATCGAAGAGATAGATCTTGGTTTTCTAGTTGAAGACTTGCCTAAAGTTATCTCTTCCATGCAAATGGGTTCCAATCGCATTCGCGAAATTGTCAAATCTATGGGCAATTTTTCGCGAACCGATAACAGTAACATGACCATGTGCGACTTGCACGACAGCATTGATAGCACCGTGTTAATTTTGCGAAACCGTCTCAATTCTCAAATAGACCGTCGCGACATTCAAGTAATTAAAAATTATGGAAAATTACCTCATGTAGAGTGTTATTCAGGACAGCTAAATCAAGTATTTATGAATCTAATTACCAATGCCATCGATGCTTTGGACGAGACATCACAAAATCAGCCCTATGCTGCGCTCAAAATTTCGATAACCACAGAATTAGCTGGGCCCGATCGCGTGAGAGTGCGGATTGCTGACACGGGACCCGGAATGACACCACAGATAAAAGAGCGAATGTTCGAGCAGTTTTTCACCACCAAGGAAATCGGTAAAGGTACCGGTTTAGGATTGTCTATTGTCTACAAAATCTTAGTAGACAATCACCGAGGATCGCTTCGGTGCGAGTCGGAACCCGGCAAGGGAACCGAGTTTATCATTGAACTGCCGATCCAGCAAACTTAAGCAATTTACTAATCATCCACATTTATCTATGTTAACTGTTGCACGGGCGTCCTGCCTGTGTTAACTGTGTGTGGCACGGGCGTCCCGCCTGTTTTAACTGTAGTTAAAATTTACACATATCCTACGCTAATTCTAGCTTCAAAGTTGGCAACAGCTTTTCTAAATTTCTGAGAGATTTCTGTTGCCAAGGAATATCATTTGAACCCAATACCAAAAGTTGAATCGTTTTCTTTTTCCGGACGCTAATGACAAATTTAGACAGCATACTGATACCAGAACTGTTAACAAATTCCAATTGTTTTAGGTTCAAGGTAATAGTAGGCGGTTCGCCATTGGCGACCTCATCTAACAATTCGGCTATTGGGGCATATTCTGGAGGGCCACTCAGGCTGAGTTCGCCTTGGAAAGTGACTGTGACTGATTCTGGATCGTACTGGATGCTGTAATCTTCACCTTTAATTTCTTGAATGCCCATTGTGATTTGGTTTCCTGACTAATATATTGCGATCGCACAAGAGAGTAAATATTGAAATGCTAGAAACTAGACCCTAATTTGAACGACAGTCGTAACAATGATGGTATCACTATCTGGCCTGCGATCGAATTTCCAACCTATCTTAGCTGAATAGTCATTAATCATCGTCAGCAATCCCAATCCCGAGGTATCGCTTTCAGATTCCGCATTCTTTTCAAGCTGCTGCAAATAAAGTTCATTTGTATCGGAATCGAGAATTTCTTCAATAAACTCCTTCAACTTCTTCGCCCCTTCTGGATTGACACTATTACTGGCAAAAATTACCGCCGTCACCTCGGTTTCACCAATAAAATGTATACCAAATCTGACCTTGTAATTGATATCATCCTTATTAAATTTTATCGCATTTTCTAACAGTTCGTTGGCGACATAGCTAACAGCTCCTTTGCTTTCTTTTATCCGTTTCTCACTGCTAGCATCCTCCTCATCCACTGGTAGAAAGCTAGACAAATAATCGGCTACAAAATGAGCTGAAAGCCGGTTGTTGCGCCAGCGCTGTTTGATCGGGCGAGAACTGGGAGTAAATGTAAGTTCTAGGGAGTCGTGTTCAGGAGGAAAATCTTCAATGAATTCTCCAAAGATTTGTGTCATTGTTTTTAAGCTTCCAGATGTCATGATGTTTTTATCTCCAATTGATGTATTAATGTCACTTCTGAGTGAATTTCCACACGCCATTCCAGTTAGCAGGAAGACTATTTTCTAACAGCAATTGGATGCGTTTTAGGTAAAGTTGACTTGGCTTGTCATCTGGATTTAGTGCTACTATCTGTTCAAAACAAGCTATGGCCTTAGCAAAGTTTCCCTGACAATATTCTTGGAGTCCCTCCTCAAATATAGGCAAAGTTTGAATTTTGAGCGATCGCACTGGCTCTACTTCAACATCTAACACCTCACAAACTGTAATGGCTTCTTGTCTACCTTTGACAATAGCCCGATCTAAAAAACGGATATGATACTTTTCGGGTTGACTCAAACGTTGTACCACATCTCCAGAAATTAATAAAGATACGCCATAATACTTAGTCAAACCTTCCAGACGAGCGGTGAGATTGACATGATCTGAGAGCGCATCTGCTTGCATCCGATTCGCATCTCCAATAATCCCAACCATCGTATCACCCACATGGATACCAATGCCAATCTTCAGCGGTAGATCCCCATTTATTTTACGGCTTTGATTGTATTTCTGCAACTGTTCCAACTTCACAATTCCTGCCTGAATAGCATCATCCACGCCATCAGGAAAAACTGCCATAACTCCATCTCCTATATACTTGACAATAAAACCGTTGTGCTTACGAATTTCGGGACTAATTTGCTGTAAATAGTTATTGATGAAGTCAAAGTTTTCTTGAGGAGTCATTTGCTCCGCCATCGTGGTGAAGGAACGCATATCGGAAAACATAATTGCCATCTCTTTGCTCACGTGATCTCCAAGCTGGAAATCAACCATGCTTTGCTTGCCGAGAAATTGGAGAAATTCATCGGGAACAAAACGTCCGTAAGCCTGCAAAAGTTTCTCTAATTCTTGTTCCCGCGCTTTCACCGTTTGCACCATATGCGAGAATACCTGTGCCAGTTCTCCCAGTGCATCACTGCGCGCTGCCACATCTGACAATATCTGGGGTTGAAAGCTATTGTTTTTTACAGCAATAGCTGCATCTATAACTTTTTTTACCTGCTCGATGTAAGTCTGCATCTCTCGGTTTTTATGACGGATCTGGTTTTCCAGATCAGTGGAGTGTTGCGTGATAATTTCTACTAAGGTTTCATAGCTATTTTTTTCATCCTCTACTTCCTCAAGTTTTTCACTCAACTCCTGTAGCTGCGTATGGAGTTCTTCTGGAGATTTAGATGGTGCTAAATTTATTTGTGGTTTCATAATTTATACTTCCCAATGTGGAAGCGCAAAATTGTTTGACTTCCTCGCTGTAAATTATTATAACTTACACACGCGGAACTCGAAATCCTGTTTCTGCTTCGATGCTTGACCACTAAATCCAAGACCCCTGGTAGAAAACGGGTTGACGACCGTCAATCATAAATTATGCACAATATTTCCCTGTTGCTTCAATACTAGCAAAGTAATGTCATCAAATACCTTTTGTTCTCCAATAAATTTTCGCAAATCAGCGATGGTGGCTTCCTTGATTTGTTCGGCGCTCAAATGCCAGTTTTGAGAAACCACTTCACAGAGTCTTTCGATACCGTAGAATTTTCTGTGTATGTTTCTAGCTTCGGGGATGCCGTCAGTATAAAGCACCACCCCGTCCCCCGGCTCTAAGTCTACTAAAACATGGCTAATCCAATCGGAAATATCCTCATCTAAGGCGAGCGGAAATCCTAAATTTATTGTGTCTATCCGCTGGGTTTGACCACCTTTCCTGACCACAATAATTTCCTCATGTTGACCGCTGATACTAATGGTGCGATCCGCATAGTTTAGCAAAGCAAGTGTCATATTTTTGTCGGAGTTCATGCGCTGGACATTTTTATAAATAGTGCGGTTGAGGGTATCTAAAAAATGCACCGGATCGGATTCTTGCATTTCCTGAAGAGTGCGGACAGCAGCTTGAGTCATCACCATCAAAATGCCACTTTCTAATCCGTGTCCGGTGACATCACCAATGCAAATCGTCACAACCCCGTTAGTACAAAGTACGTCGTAGTAATCACCGCCTACTTCCGAGGCTGGCTCCATAAATCCGGCAATATCTAAATCTTCAATCGCTGCGAGTTCAGCAGGTTTTGGCAGAATCAACTGCTGCATTTGTTTGAGCATATCGAGCTCGGAACTCATGCGGAGGTTTTCCGCTTTCAGGCGCTGGTTGAGAGTGGCAATTTGTTTAGTGGCTGTGGCGAGTTCAGAGGTACGTTCTTTGACTTTATCTTCTAGCGTTTCAAAGGATTCTTGCTGTTGTCTCGCCATGCTGTTAAACGAATTTCTTAAGGTTTCAATTTCCCAAATCAGACTGGAAGCAACGTTCTGGTTAAGAACACCACCTGCTAGATATTCTGAAGCTTGAGCAATTTGATTCAGGGGGCGAGTAATCCAGCTAGCGGTGAAAATACCCACTCCAACAGAGACAATTAGAGCCACAATACACAGCAAAAATGTCTGGCGAGTGTTAGCATAAATTTGCGCCATAAAGTCGGCTTCAGGAACTACTACTACAATCAGCCAATTGAGACCGTACTTGTCAGTTAGCGGAGAAACTTGGATAAATTGCCGCTCACCGTTTAGCTTAAAGTCAAGTTGAACAGTTTGATGAATGTCTTCCAAACGCTTGAAGCGATCGAGCAGATAAACCACACTTTTACGCATCAATGGGTTGCTGCTTCCCTGTGCTTTTATCCGCTTTGTATCTTTGCCTTTTCCCACTGAAAGAGGCTGTTCTTTAAGCGAGGTGGCTATTAATTCACCCTGGGGTTCAATGATAAATACTTGACCGGAATTACCCACCCTTAAGGTTTGCAAAAAGTGACGAATTTGATCGAGTCCCATCTGGCAAGTCAGCACGCCAATTAGTTTCCCTTCGCCATTATAATAGGGTAGACTCGCATTAATTTGCAGCGTACCATAACCAAAATTAATATAAACTTCACTCCAAGCTGCCTGTTTCTTCTCAACAACAACTCTGTAAAAAGGGCGCGTGCGAACGTCATAATTGGGCGTAGTTTTGTCAATTTTTGTGGGGTTTCCATCAGCGTCAAGGTTGTAATATATCAAGTTGCCACCCCCGGAAACCAGTTGCTGGGCAAGCTGAGGTTGTTCAAGTCCAACCAGCCGATTTACCCAACCCACACGCAGGTACTGACCTTTTTCGTTGGCAATTCCCGCGTGACCGATCGACTTAAATTGCAGAACTTGTTTCCAAAAATAGGGTCTAGCTTGCTCCAAATCGTCAAAGTTCAACACTCCCAAAGGTACAGCATCCTGATTGATCTGATTCACCAGTGGCGGAGCTTCCAGATAGGTTTGAACACGTTCGTAAACTCTCGCACTCACTTCCTGCCGCAACTGAGTAACAATATCGTTAACTATCTGCTCTCCGTTTCTGTAAGAAAGATAGCCAACGCAGCCAACAGCAGCCAAAATTTGGAGAACAAAGGGAACTACCAAGACATTGCGGAGACGGAATTTGCCCGATCTGGAGACGATCGCACTTTTTTGAGAAACCATTGTTAAAAACACTCCCAGCGGGCAGTTTTTTGTTACAAGACTTGATAATGGATATATTAAGAGCGACTCACAATGTTATCATATCAAAAACTCAACCAACATCAAAAAATCGGCGTTCATCAGCGCTCATCTGCCTCCATCAGCGGTTACAATAAAAAAATAAATACTCAAAAAAATGCAAATTACTAACTCCCTCCACAGCGCCCTACTCATCTCCAACCTAGAAAAATCCCAACACTTTTACAGCACCGTACTAAGACTGCAAAAAATCGATCGAGACTTAAAATTTCCCGGAATCTGGTATCAAATCGGCGACTTCCAGCTCCACCTAATTTTAGCTGCAACAATTATCCCAGATGCCGTAGACCATGCCAAATGGGGACGCAACCGACATCTAGCATTTTCTGTTGCTAACTTAGAGGCAGCCAAACAGCAGTTAATCGCTCACAATTGCCCGTTTCAAATGAGCGCGTCAGGTCGATCGGCATTATTTACCCAAGATCCCGACGGCAACATCATCGAACTCAGCGAGTAACAGATGAAAATCATCGCTTATTCTTACACCGAACCGCTACTCGAAACAGCACCCGCACCGGAAATTTGGGGCCAAGAAGTCGATCGCACCTATCAAGACTTAGGAGGGCGGCAACAACTGCAACAACTCCTCAAAGACTGCCAAACAGAACCAGTCAAATACTTATTAATTCAGCGCTTTGAAGAACTCGGCGACACCGTACAGCAAGTGTGTTCGCACCTCGCCCAACTCGAAAACCTCGGCATCGAAATCATCGTACAAGCAGAAACAGAACCGCGAAACCGCCAAAACTTGCTGCAAATCCTCGCAGAAATCCAGCGCAGCCAACACAGCCGGAGTATTCGCAAAGGACACGCGCGCAACCGCATCAAATCGCGGATTCCACCGGGTAAGGCTCCCTACGGCTACCGCCGCGGCAAAGATTGTTATACGATCGATAAAACCACCGCCCCCACCGTCAAAGACTTTTTTGAACACTTTTTAATTTACGGTTCCTTGCGAGGTTCCGTGCGGTATTTAGCCAAGAAATACAACAAAAAAATCTCTGTAAGTACCGGCCGCCGCTGGCTGATAAATCCCGCCTATCGAGGCGATTTGGAATATCAAAACGGTCAAGTAATTTCTAACACCCACGTCCCGATTATTTCCAGAGAAGAAGCAGCCCAAATAGACAGGTTACTGCGCCGTAACCGCTGCCTTTCACCTCGCAGCGCTAGCGCCCCACGTTCCCTCGCGGGTTTAGCAATTTGTGCAGAATGCCAATCGCCGATGACAGTTGCCAAAGTCACCTCCTACCGCCAAGAAAAAGAATACCTTTATTTGCGACCGATTAACTGTCCAAAACAGCCTAAATGTAGCGGCCTTTCCTACGATGAAATATTGCAATTAACCATCGCCGGTATTTGTCGGGATTTACCCGATGCTGTTGCTGGGTTGCAAATGCCAAATATGAATGGAATTAAAGCAGGAATTGTCAGGGCGATCGCATCCAAACAAGAAATCATAGAGCAACTTTGGGCCCTGATTGACAGCGGCATTTTAGACACCGAAACGGCAGAGTTTAGAGCCTACAAAATCCGCACCGAAATTGCCGAACTGCAAAGCAAATTAGCGCAACTACCCCCAGTAAACTTGCGAGAAACTGCCCAAACTGTTTCCCTTCCACAATTTTGGCTCGATTTATCAGAATCAGAACGCAGGTTTTACTTTCGAGAATTTATCGATCGCATTGAAATCGTCCGGGAAAATACAAATTGGAAACTGCAAATTATTTTCATTTTTTAAGAATTAGCTAGACGTTCATCCATAGCTCGTAGGTTAGATGCCCAACTTCTTAAATAAGTGGGGTATTTGGGTACTCTATTAGTTCGCTAGGAGTGGACTTCGTTTGACAAGCATCGGTTTCTACCGCTGGATTATCTTTTTTACCTTTTAGCCAATAGACGCTCATCTCTCCTTTTCCTTTAATCGTTATCGCACCTCTTTCCTCAAATAAATACCGATTTTTTAACAGTTCGTAAATAGCGGTAGTAACTTGAATATATCCCGGTAATCCTTGACATTCCATCCGAGAAGCAACATTAACAGTATCTCCCCACAAGTCATAGATAAATTTTTTAGTGCCAATTACGCCAGCAACTACTGGCCCTGTATGAATGCCAATCCGAATTTGAAATGGTTCGCCTCTGTCATTTTGAAAATCAGCGATCGCTTCCTGCATATCCAAGGCCATATTCGCGATCGCTTCTGCATGATCTGCCCTCGGCACCGGCAACCCCCCCGCTACCATATAAGCATCTCCAATGGTTTTAATTTTTTCCAAACCGTGTTTTTCAGTTAGTTGGTCAAACCTCGAAAAAATTTGGTTCAATACATTTACCAATTCTAGAGGTAACATTCTAGCAGCAATAGACGTAAAATCGACAATATCGGCAAAAAGAACTGTTGCTGAATCAAACCTCTGGGCAGGAGAACCCTCGCCCTTTTTCAAATTTTCAACAATCGCTGCTGGTAAAATATTCAGCAATAAATGATCCGACTTTGTTTGAGCAAGCCGTAAAGCTAGCTCCACCCCCTGCCGCTCTTTAATTTCGTTTTGCAAACGTTCGACAAGTTCTTGGGATTGCTTCGTGTGCTCTTGAAGTAACTGTTTTTGACTTTGAATTGTTAACTGATTTGCCACTCGTGCCAATACTTCTTTACCGTGAAAAGGTTTAGTAATATAGTCAACTGCTCCCACCTCAAAAGCTTTCACCTTATCTAAAACGTCATCTAAGGCGCTTAAGAAAATTACCGGAATGGAACTGGTTTTTGGTGAAGCTTTCAACTTTGCACATACCTCATATCCATTCATATCTGGCATCATCACGTCCAGCAAAATTAGAGTTGGCGGAAACTCTTGCACTGTAGCGATCGCCCTTTGCCCGTTCAGCGCTTTACGAACCTGATACCCTTGTTCGGTCAAGATTGTAGATAAAAGCCGCACATTATCGGGCTTATCATCAACTACTAAAATGTTGGCTTGAATTGTAGGATATTGATGGCTGTCCATGCGATCGCTCACGGTAGTTTGTCAAGATAACAGATATTAACACTTAAGAATTTTACCTCAAAAAAAACGAAACAGTAGAAATTCCTATTTTCTCTCCTAAAAAGAGATGGCAAGGAGACGCTATTGGGGCTTAATGTTAGGTATTTTTTAAAGAGAATAGCGTCCTAAGTTGAAATTAGTTAAAAACAGGTATTTTCACCTCGTCGCAACTGCTGACTGCGCTATATCTATAATATCGTCAAAGAGGAAATCCTGCACCAAAGTAGTTAAATATTCTGCTGCCAAAGCAAACTGGCTCGGCATTTCCTCAATCAACTTGACAATTTTATCGTCGCAACATTCATGAGCAGCATGAGCTATCTTTTCTACCCACTCAAGAGGCATTTGACCGAGTTGTGACTCGATAGATTGATTGCTAGTCACTCCGCTAATGTGGCTTTCATTTTCTAGTGGTGCATCCACAGATTCCTCGTAAATGTAACGTACTCCTAAAAGTTCTTCCATTTTCGCAAATAATATCTTTGCCTCGAAGGGTTTACGCATGAAATCATCGCAGCCAGCTCCTAAAATAGTTTGTCGTTCCTCTTCAAAAGCGCTAGCCGTAAGAGCAACTACTACAGTTTGTTTTCCGAGAGGATGAGCTTTAATTTTTCTGGTGGCTTCATAGCCATCCATGACAGGCATCTGCATATCCATCCAGATCAGGTGCGGTTGCCAATCCTCCCATACAGCAATAGCTTCTTCACCATCTCTAGCTGCTCGCACGATGAGGCCTAGTGGTGACAATAATCTCTCTATGACTAGGCAGTTATCGGCGCGATCGTCAACAACCAAAATCCGGTATTCTGGTTGATTCGGGGCTAAACTAATTACTTTTTTCTGCGGTTTAAGGATTTTAATCTCGCTGGGAGTGGCAAGACTGATTTGAATATCAAATGCAAACTTACTTCCCAACTCCGGTGTACTGCTGACAGTAATATCTCCTCCCATCATTTGTACAAATTTGCGGCTAATTGGTAAACCTAATCCAGTCCCCTGTTGAGACTTTTGACCTGTTTTTGTTTGCTCAAAGGGTTCAAATAACTTATTCATCTCTTCTGCGGCAATGCCAAGGCCAGTATCTTCAATTTCAAACTGAAGGCGTAACAATTCCGGGTGAAGGTGATTCGCGTCTACACAATCACAGTCCGCCAAGCTTTCGGACTGATTAAAACCAGTGCACCATCCGGGTTTTTTTTGTATAGCTGCGGTTTCAACCCCTAAGTTTTCGGAATGTTCAGAACCCGCGTCATCAAGCTTTGTGTGTGTGTCCGAAAACTCTGCCGTTTTAGTCCCCAAACTTTCTTTTACCTGATTTTTTACTCGCAAAGTAACGCTACCCCTCTCTGTAAACTTGATCGCATTTCCTACAAGATTGATCAAAATTTGCCGCAATTTACCTTCATCTGCCGTAACAAAGTGTGGTACGCCTTCACCCACTTCTAAATTGAGCTGCAATTTCTTAGATTTAGCTTTTAATCGAAACATTTCTTCTAAGGTTTTTAGCAAGCGCATTAAATTAAAACTGCTTTCATTAAGCTGACTTCGGCCGGCTTCAATTTTGGACATTTCTAAAATGTCATTAATTAGCGCAAGCAAGTGTTCACCGGCGCGATTAATAATTTCTAGGTGCTGTTGGTGTTGATTGTTGAGAGATGAATCGCGCACCATCACCTGACTGAATCCGAGAATGGCATTCAGAGGAGTCCGCAATTCATGGCTCATAGAAGAAAGGAATTCGCTCTTGGCGCGGTTAGCTGTATCAGCAGCTACGACAGCTTTTTGTAATGCTGTTTCTGCTAATTTACGTTCGGCAAGTTCTGTTTTGGCTTGTTCAAAAAGGGTGGATTGCTTGATGGCAATTGCTAGCTGCACGGAAATTTGCTGGAGAGATTCTATCTCAGAAGAGGTCCAATGCCTGTAACTGCGGCAGTGATGAGCAATTAGTAGCCCCCATAGTTTTTCACCTTGCAAAATGGGAACCACGAGGTTAGCTTTAATTTCCAACTCGCTCAGTAAATTAACGTGGCACTCTGAAAGACCTGCCCTATAAATATTGTCGATCGCGCGCAGGTGTCCCTGCTCGTAAACAGAGACGTAGTGTTCTCGAAAACAAGGGTCATTAATGTCAATTCCCAAAATCGGCATCGTACCGACAGATACCGACTCGACGGCTATAAATCCACTCCAATCTGGGTTAAAGCGGTAAATAACTGTTCTATCAGTTGACAAAAACTGGCGAATTTCTTCAACAGCCATTGTCATTACTTCTTCTAGGTTAAGAGAGGAGCGAATCCGCTCTTGAATAGCATTCACGAGCCGCTCCCTTTTTACTTGTTGCTGCAAGGCTATTTCCGCCTGTTTGCGAGCAGTAACATCTACTCCATAACCAACGCACTCCACAGGTAGACCCGCAGCATCTTTGACTAACTTGATCTCATCGTAAATCCAGCGATAACTACCGTCTTTGTGCCGTTCGCGGTATTCGTAGGAAATCGATTCTTTTTCCAATATCTGAGCGTATGAAGTAGCAACAATCTCTCGATCTTCGGGATGAACCAGGCTATGCCAATCAAGGGAACCATCAACCAATTCTCGCGCTTCGTAACCAATCATTGAAACAACATTATCGCTGACAAATGTTACCTCATAATTTCCCCCTAATTTGCAGCTAAAAATCACCGCCGGGGTAGTCGCCAGCAAATATTGCAAGCGTTCGGTGACAGAACGCAAGTTTAACTCGGCTTGCTTGCGATCGCGAGCTTCCATTGCTAAAGCTGCGATCTGCGCCACATAGCTAGCGAAGCTTTGTTCGTCGAGCGTCCAATTCCTGGTCGTTCCCTGATGTTCTAAACAAATTACACCCGCAATTTGCCCTTTATGGGTAATAGGAACATCTAGCATGGCCGAGATGTTTAAAGGCTTCAAATAAGATTCGCTAAATTCTCGGGTGCGCGGATCGGTTTTGGCATCAACCGCTGCGATCGCCTGTTCTGTCTTCAAAGCTTGGAAATAGGTAGGATAGTCAGCAACTTTCAGTTCTGCGCCGGCGCTGTGTTGATTGGGAGTCAGTTCGTAAATATCCGCACAGCACAGTGCGGATTTATCTTCCTGATAAAACCAAATACTTGCCCGATCGACATTGAGGGTACGAGTTGCCATTTGCGTAATTTCTCTCAACGCCTCGCCGATATTTCCCTCGTAAATACTAGAGTTTTTGGCTAATTCTAGCAAACCATTTTGTTGTTCAGTTAACCTAGTTTCTCGTTCCCGCAAAGCGGATTCAGCAGCTATCCTTTCTCTTATTTCTGCTTCTAAATAACCATTAATTTCTGTCAACTGTGCGGTGCGCTCTTGGACTTTAATTTCTAAATCATCATAAGCGTGGCGTAACGCTAATTCTGCATCTTCACGCACAGCAATCTCAGTCTGCAACTTGCGATTTATGGCCTCTAATTCTTGGGGGGTTTTTAAGGACAAAAACTGTGGCAATAGTGTTACCATCGAGGCGGCGGTGTAGCAGGAAACCAGTGCAGTAATTCCTTTTTCAATCCCCGACAGCCAATAAGCGGAATGCCAAAGCGTCCAAATGTCTATCAAGTGACCCGTCCCGCAGAGAATAATAAATGCACCAAATAAAGCAAATATTCCTAAAAAAGGAACATCGCGCCGCTTGAAGATAAAATAAATTAGCATCGCCGGAATTGAATAGTAGGCGATCGCGATTAAAAAGTCCCCAGTTACGTGCAGCCACACTAAAGGCGTTTGCCAAAGATAGCAATGACCGTGAGGCATATACTGAGTAGGGGAAAAGATATTTTTGAGTGCTTCCCACATAATACTTGTTATTGGCAGATAATATGGATTTGATAATGCCTAAGTTAGACAAAAAATAAAAGAAACCGAAAAATTTAGCTGGATTCAGCATTATTTATTAACGCCTCAACCCAGCTTGTTCATAACAGCTTGCTTTTGTACTTGATGGCGATCGCCAAATTGCGATCGCAACGGAATTTCAATGATAAACTCAGTACCTCTCCCAACCTCGGAAGTGCAGCGCAAATAACCTTCATGAGCTTGAATAATTTGATAAGAAATCGCCAAACCCAGCCCGGTACCAGCACCGATAGGTTTCGTCGTATAAAATGGATCGTAAATTTTAGCGATCGCATCATAATCTATGCCCGTGCCATTATCAGCAATGTGAATCTGCACCCACTTGCCATCAACTAAAAGGGTGCGGATGCGAATTTTTAGCAGTGGGCAATAGGTGTTTTGTAAGTGGTCAGAGAAATTATTTTCCCAATAGCCGTTGGTCGCATATCCCTGCTGTGCCATCTGTTCTAAAGCATCAATAGCATTAGAACAAATATTCATAAATACTTGGTTAAGCTGCCCAGCGTAGCATTCCAATTCTGGCAAATCTCCATACTCTTTAATCACTTGAATAGGCGGACGGTTTGGTTGTTCTTTCAAGCGGTGCTGCAAAATCATTAAAGTGCTATCAAGACCTTCATGGATATTTACCTTTTTCATATCGGCTTCGTCTAAACGGGAGAAAGTCCGTAAAGATTTAACAATTTCCCTAATTCGCTCGGCTCCAATTTTGATCGAACCCAAAAGTTTTTGCAGGTCTTTTAAAATAAAATCGAGTTCGATAGTGCGAATCTTGTCTGCAATTTCCGGCGCAGGAGTGGGGTAATAAACTTGATAAGCCTTAATCAATGCCACAATATCTTTAATGTATTCCTCAGCCGGAATCAGATTGCCATAAATAAAGTTGACAGGGTTATTTATTTCGTGGGCAACTCCAGCTACCATTTGCCCCAAAGACGACATTTTTTCAGTTTGCACGAGTTGAGCTTGAGCGCCTTTAAGTTGTTGCAGAGCGGTTTCTAACTGTTGAGTTTGTTCTAGCAGTTTAGCTTCCGAGTGCCGCAATGAATTTTCCGCCAAATAGCGATCGCGATTTTCCTGTAGCAAAAGTTCATTAGTCGATTCTAAAGCGATCGTCCTCTCCATCACCCGTTTTTCCAATTCTAGCATTAATTCCGAGAGTGCTTCTTGAGCTTGTTTGCGCTCGCCAATCTCAGTTTGTAAAGCTACATTTGCCACCGCCAATTGATTGGGACTGGGGATAGCCAAGATTTTTGGGATTAGTTCCACCAGCACTGCTGCTGTACTTAGCGAAATCAGCGCCGTAATCGCTTTAAGAAAACCAGAGAACCAATAATTAGGATGCCACAGCGTCCATATTTCCATAATATGGGTAATCCCGCAGCAGATAATAAAAGAGCCAAACAGCATGAAAACCCAGTCAAAAGGCAAGTCTTTCCGCTTCTTAACAATATAAATCAGCGTGATGGGTATCAAAAAATAAGCGACGGCTATCAAACCATCGGACAAAATGTGCAGCCCGACTAATCCAGGCTTCCACAAGTAGCAATGACCGTGAGGAATAAAATAATTAGGAAAAATTTCATGAACCATTTGCATTAAATCAACTAGGTTATTTGCTAAAGTTTTTAACACAGGATTACAGGCAAATCCAAAAACCTGCTAGCACAACAAGAAGAATTATGCTTTTGGACTTAACGCTTGTGATGAGTAAATGCAGCGATCTAAAACTACTGTTAATTAAATTAACATCAATCGACTCAGCTTTGGCAAAGTCAACTGTCACATTTTTAATTCGGCCTTCTATACCAACTGTGACACCGGCATGACATTTTGGCCAAGGATCAAGAAAAACTGAGCGCAGATTCGTTTCCAGTAGGAGCGCCAGCGCCCATTGAAATTAGGTTATAGCACTCAGCGATCCGTCAGACAACCGGGAAATTACCAGATTTAACCGGTATCACGGATTTCACTTAACGAAGAGAACCATTCTCCAAAGCCTGTAGAGGTAGGTTCACTCTTGTACTCTTGAAGAGTGCAGACAGGTTAAATACACCCGCCCCCACCCCGCGAGGGAATTCTTTATTGATAGTGTACTCTTTGGGGGAGAATTAACCGATGTGACCAATTACCCCCTGAAAAATGTCGCGACAGGATCGTGTCGCAATCCAATCGGCGATCGCTCTGAGTTTTACAGTCAATCATAAGTGATAATATCAACGATACACTTATATGGTTATTGCCAGTTATGACGATAGATGAGGTACTACAGCTAACTCGTGTCCGATTACAAAAAGATTTATATCCAGTACAAGAAATCATACTCCGCCAAGTTTGGGAAGGAAAGACTTATACAAGTATCGCATCTGGCTCTCATTACGGAGAGCATTACCTGAGAAACATCGCCTCATCCTTGTGGCAATCTCTCTCTCAAATCTTGCAGACATCTATTAGCAAATCAAATTTTCGCTCTTGTGTAGAATCACGTTCCCTGACCACAGAGGAACGAGAATTAATTGAAGCATTCACCCGCAGCAAATGCCTAGCAACACCTTTAGAATTTCCCGGCTCTCCCGTGCCCCTGGATTCGCCATTTTATATCCCTCACCCGCTAATTGAAGAACTCGCCTATCGAGAGATTACTAAACCCGGAAGTGTGCTGCGGATTAAAGCTCCCAGGAAGATGGGAAAAAGTTCTCTTCTGCTACGCATTTTAGAGCGCGCGACTTCTCTTGACTATCGAACTGTAAGTTTAGATTTTCAGCAAGCCGAGGAAGCTGTTTTAGACAACCTCGATAAATTTTTACGCTGGTTTTGTGCCAACATCAGCCGTCACCTAGAATTACCACCTCTATTAGATGATTATTGGGATGAAGACATGGGTAGCAAAGTAAGCTGTACCATCTATTTGCAACAATATGTATTAGCAGAAATAAGTACCCCTCTTGTGTTAGCTTTAAAGGAAGTAAATATAATTTTTGAATATCCAAAAATTGCCCGAGAATTTTTGCCGCTCCTGCGAAGCTGGCATGAAGAAGCAAAGCGGATTGAAACTTTGGGAAAACTGCGGTTAATCGTTCTTCACTCCACAGAAATTTATGTTCCTTTAAAGCTCACTGAATCGCCTTTTAATGTCGGTTTACCGCTGCAATTGCCCTATTTTACAGAAGAGCAGATACTTGCTTTAGCCCAGCGTCACGGACTGGATTGGACAGATAGCCCCGATGCCGATCGACTGATGGCAATGGTGGGGGGACATCCTTATCTGGTGCGGTTAGCTCTTTACCACCTCTGTCAAAACAGTGTAACCCTAGATCAGCTACTACAAGAAGCTCCCACAATAGCGGGAATTTATAAAGATTATTTGCGGAGTTTTTGGGCAACATTGCAAGAGTATCCCGAACTTGGGGTTACACTTAAACAAGTGGTAAAATCGGAACACGGAGTGGAATTAGATCCGATAGTGGCTTCTAAATTATTTAGCATGGGGCTGATTCATATCGATAACAACCGCTGTACGCTAAGCTGCGAGTTGTACCGCCTCTATTTTGGTTCGCACAACTTTATTTAGATACGATTTACGCAGTCGATCCCCCAAACCCTCTTAAAAAGCACGGCTGTAACATTGCTCTCAAAACTACAATCCGTCAGGGGTTGAAACCCCTGCCTCATGGCGAAAGTCGTCTGAAGACGACTCACATAGTCAGGACTTACACATTGTAACGGCAGTATAAGGTTTGAGATTGCTTCGCTTCGCTCACAATGACAGAATTCCATTAGATGTGCGTAAGTCCTGATAGTAATATATAGTCGTCTTTAGACGACTTTCGCTATTAGCCCCGAACTTAAGTTCCGGGCGGGTTTCGGGAGAATGAAACAGCTAAAGAGATTCCCTACATACTCAGCTTTAAACCCACCCATAAACCGCATGACCCAGGTAACATACCAAATTGGTGGCAGTCTCGCCAGTGATGCGCCTACATACGTAGTGCGACAAGCCGATTCCGAACTTTATGAAGCCTTAAAAGCTGGCGAATTTTGTTACGTTCTTAACTCCCGGCAAATGGGTAAATCTTCTCTTTTAGTCCGTACCCTGCACCGACTGCAAGCCGAAGGATTTCAATGCAGCACGATCGACATGACCCGCATCGGTAGCGAAAATATCACTCCCTTACAATGGTATAAAGGAATCGTTGGGGATTTATGGCGTAGTTTCAATCTTGTAGGAAAAGTTAATTTAAAAACCTGGTGGCAAGAACAAGAAGAAGTTTCTCTCCTCCAAAGATTGAGTCAATTTATTGAAGAGATTTTATTAGCGAGATTTCCTAACGAACGAATTTTTATATTTGTCGATGAAATTGATAGTATTTTAAGTTTAGATTTTCCGGTAGATGATTTTTTCGCCTTGATTCGTTATTGTTACAACCAACGAGCCATCAATCCCGCCTACAATCGGATTACATTCGCGATTTTCGGCGTAGCTACACCCAGCGATTTAATCGCCGATAAAAATCGGACACCTTTTAATATCGGAGTGGCGATCGATTTGTCAGGATTTAGCTTAGAAGAAGCGCAACCATTAGCGAAAGGGTTAGAAAAGGTCATAGCCAATCCGCAAGCAGTTCTCAAAGAAATCTTAGCTTGGACTGGAGGGCAGCCATTTTTAACGCAAAAAATCTGTGAATTAGTGTTAAGAATAGCGGGCGCATCCCACAGCGGAAATTTAAAAACCCTACCGGGAACCGAGGAATTTTTTGTGGAATCGGTGGTGAGAGAAAACATCATCAATAAATGGGAATCGCAAGATGAACCTGAGCATTTAAAGACAATCCGCGATCGCATCTTGCGAAACGAGCAACGCATGGGTAGATGGCTGGGGATTTACCAGAAAATTTGGCAAGGCGTGCCAGTGCCCACTGATGACAGTCGAGAACAAATAGAATTGCTACTCAGTGGCTTAGTAGAAAAAAAACAAGGTTTTCTGAAAGTAAAAAATCGAATTTATCAAAAAGTTTTTGACAGCGAATGGATCGAAACCAAATTAGGATTACTACGTCCTTACTCGCAAAACTTAGATGCGTGGTGGGCGGCTAAACAACAAGATAAATCGCGCCTCTTGCGGGGACAAGCATTGAAAGACGCTCAAAATTGGGCGCGAGGAAAAAGTTTAAGTGACCTAGATTATCAGTTTTTATCCCAAAGTGAAGAATTAGACAGAATCGAAGTGCAACAAGCACTAGAAGCAGCACGACTAACCGAAGTTGAAGCGCGACTGTTCGAGCAGAAAAAAAATGCCAAACGACAAAAACACTTTATAGTCACACTAAGTATGGCATTAATTTTAGCTTTAGGATTGGGAGCGATCGCCTTTTCACAATATCATCAAGCCACTCAAAGCCAACGCAACGAAAAAATTGGTAAAATTCAAAGCATAACGCGCTATTCCGAAGCTTTATTTGCCTTAGATAAACGGTTAGATGCTTTAATAGAAGCCCTCAAAGCCAGAAAAGAACTACAACTATTAAAAGGCACAGATCGCCCGACAAATGGCATGGTTGAATCGGCGCTACGCCGAGCAATTTATGGAGCAATTGAATATAACCGTTTTTCCGGCAATAGTGGTTGGATGAATGCCTTAGCTATTAGTCCTAATGATGAGATTGTCGCTGTGGGGACAAGCGACGGGGATGTGCAAATTTGGCATCAAGATGGCAGATTAATTCGCACTTTCAAAGCACATATAGCACCCGTTCTAGGAATTGCTATCAGTCCCGATCGTCAGCTTATTGTTTCTGGGAGTGGAGACTTAACAATTAAACTCTGGCAGCTTAACAGTAGCACAGATAAAACAGCACTACCTTTACATACTCTCACAGGACATAAAGCTCCAATTTACAGCGTCAAGTTTAGCCAAGATGGAGAATTGATTGTCTCAGCTTCCCAAGATAGTACGGTGAAACTGTGGCGGCGCAATGGCACATTATTCAAAACATTGACAGGGCATCTTGGCGTAGTCAGGAAAGCTGTTTTTAGCCCAGATGGAAAGTTAATTGCCTCCGCTTCTGAAGATAGCACTGTGAAAATTTGGCGACGTGATGGCACCTTGCTGAAAACGCTTTCAGAACCTCAATCTCCAGTCTTATCCATTGCCTTTAGTCCTGATGGTAATGCGATCGCTGCGGGCACTGGAGACGGTACTATTAAACTCTGGAACCGTGACGGCACTTTGTTAAGAACAATTGCCGCCCATGAGGCAGGAATTCAGGCATTAGCTTTTAGTCCCGATGGAGAGACTATCGCCTCTGGTTCTGATAACCAAATACTCAAACTCTGGAACATTGACGGCACCTTGCTCACCGCCCTAAAAGCACATGACAGCGCAATTAGCGATCTTTCATTTAGTCGCAATGGCGAATATCTGGCCTCGACATCTTTTGATGGCACCGCTAAACTCTGGAAATTAAGCAACTCATTGCTGACAATTCTACGGAGACATACTGCTGGCGTTTGGGGAGTAGCTTTAAGCAAAAATCAAGGATTAGTTGTTTCATCAAGTGGAAACGAGGTTTTCCTTTGGCACAGAAACGGTAAGTTGCTGAGGCGATTTGAGGGGCGTAACTCTGCGTTTAGTGGTGTTGCTATCAGTCCTGATAACAACATTATTGCTGTAGCTAGTGCAGACAAATCAGTTAAACTTTGGAGTGCTGATGGCACCTTATTGAAGACTCTCCCTGGAGGAGTTGATATGAGGAGAGTTGTTTTTAGTCCTGACGGCAAAATCATAGCTTCTTCCAGTGGGGATAGGACTGTCAAACTTTGGCGGTTAGACGGAACCGAATTGACTACCCTCAGAGGACATAAAGCTGGGGTTTGGGGGGTAGCTTTTAGTCCTGACGGGGAGGTTATTGCTTCAACCAGTGGAGATAAGACAGTAAAGCTTTGGCGGCGGCTTGATGGGATGTTAATTAAGACCATTCAAGGTCACAATAGTTTAGTTTTTGGTGTCGCTTTTAGCCCTGATGGTGAGGTGATTGTTTCGGCGAGTGATGACAAAACGGCTAAACTTTGGAGTCGTGATGGTAAGTTGCTACACACTCTCAAGGGACATATTTCTGGAATTTGGAGTGTGGCTTTTAGTCCTGACAATAAAACGATCGCTACAGGGGGTAGTGACGGTATGATTAAACTTTGGCAACGTGACGGCAATGAGATTACGACTTTAATTGGGCATAACGGACGGGTGGGGTCTTTAGTTTTTAGTTCTGATGGCAAAACTCTTGCTTCTGCTTCTGAGGATAAAACAGTAATTCTCTGGAATTTAGAGCAGAGTGTAGAGTTAGATCGGGTACTAGCCTCTGGATGCGATCGCGTGCGAGAGTATCTACGCACAAATGCTGATTTTAAAGAGGAGGACAGACATTTGTGCGAAGCCGTGGGCGATCGCTAAATTATCCGAAACAATTAAATATCAATTATGAAAGATTACTCTTACCACATTGGTGGCAGTCTCACAACTGATGCGCCTACATACGTCGAACGACAAGCAGATATCGAACTTTATCAAGCCTTAAAACGAGGCGAGTTTTGCTACGTCCTCAACTCCCGGCAAATGGGAAAATCTTCCCTTCTCGTTCGCACCCTGCACCGACTGCAAGCCGAAGGATTTCTATGCAGCACGATCGATATGACTCGCATCGGTAGCGAAAACATTACTCCTTTACAGTGGTACAAAGGAATCGTTGGGGATTTATGGCGTGGTTTCCATCTTTTAGGGCAATTTAACTTAAAAACCTGGTGGAAAGAACAAGAAGAAGTTTCTCTCCTGCAAAGATTGAGTCAATTTATTGAAGATGTATTATTAGCGAAATTCCCTAACGATCAAATTTTTATATTTGTGGATGAGATTGATAGTATTTTAAGCTTAGATTTTCCCGTCGATGACTTTTTTGCCTTGATTCGTTATTGTTACAACCAACGAGCCATTAATCCCGCCTACAATCGGATTACATTCGCGATTTTCGGAGTGGCTACACCCAGCGATTTAATCGCCGATAAAAATCGGACACCTTTTAATATCGGACAAGCAGTAGATTTGCCCGGTTTTTCCTGGGAAGAAGCCTCTCCTTTAAGTCAAGGGCTAGAGAGTGTAGTTAGTAATGCCGAGGCAATTATCAAATCAATATTAGCTTGGACTTCGGGGCAACCATTCCTGAGCCAAAAGCTGTGTCAATTGATAGTAATAGCGGCGCGAGAATCTCACAGTGACGTGCTGACAATTCCAGCGGGAACAGAAGGATTTTTTGTGGAATCTGTCGTGCGATCGCACATCATCCAGAATTGGGAATCTCAAGACGAACCAGAGCATTTAAAGACGATCCGCGATCGCATCCTGAGAAATGAGCAACGTGCTGGAAGACTACTAGGCATCTATCAAAAAATCTTACAAGGAGTGGAAGTACCCACCGATGACTCGCGAGAACAGGTAGAACTATTGCTTTCTGGTTTGGTAGTAAAATACCATGGTTTTTTACAAGTAAGAAACCAGATTTATCAAGAAGTATTTAACAAAAAATGGGTAGAAAAAAATCTCGCTTCCTTGCGTCCATACTCTCAAGCCTTTGATGCTTGGATAACTTCCAAGCAGACCGATAAATCCCGACTGTTGCGCGGACAGGCCTTGAAAAATGCTCAATCTTGGGCCCAGGGTAAAAGTTTGAGTGACTTAGATTATCAGTTTTTAAGCGCTTCTGAAGAATTAGACCGAAGAGAAATGCAGGTAGGATTGGAAGCAGAACGGGCTAAAGAAATTGAAGCCAGACTAACAGAAGAACAAAAAAGGTTAGCTGTAGAGAAAAAAAGTTCTAGGCGGCAAAGATTTTTGCTTTTTGTAGTAACTATAGCATTAATGATCGCCTGTGCATTGGGGGTAGCGGTGTATTTTCAGTATCGGCAAACTGCTGTCAGCGAAATCAAAGCGATCGCCAAATCTTCCGAAGCACTATTCGCCTCAAATCAAAAATTAGACGCATTAATAGAAGCAATCAGAGGAAAGCGACAACTGCAAAAGTTAGGTGCTGTAGACCCAGAGATCGAACGTTCAGTTAAAGAAGCTCTCCATCAAGCTGTTTATGGAGCAGTTGACTATAATCATTTATCGGGGCATGACAATGTGGTTAATGATGTAACATTCAGTCCTGATGGGGAACTCATAGCCTCAGCTTCTGCCGATAAAACGATCGATATTTGGGAAAAAGACGGTACAAAACTAGGAATGCTTCAAGGGCACAACAATGCAGTTTGGGGAGTCGTATTTAACCCCACAGGGGATCTAATTGCTTCTGGTTCTGGGGATAAAACAGTCAAACTTTGGCGTAAAAACAGTACAAAATCAACCAAGGTCAAGCCCAATTATACCTTATGGCAAACCTTAAAAGGACATACCAATAATATTTCACAAGTCGCGATCGCTCCTGACGGTCAAACTATTGCTTCCGCTTCTAAAGATAAAACAATTAAACTCTGGAGTACAGACGGTAAACTGCTGAGAACTCTCACCGGACATACAGATGAAGTTAACAGCGTTGCCTTTAGCCCGGACAGTCAAACTATTGCATCTGCTTCTAAAGATCAAACCATCAAACTCTGGAATGCAGACGGTAAACTGATCCGAACCCTCACCGGACATACGGATAGAGTTATGAATGTTGCCTATGCGCCCAGCGCAGGCTACGCCAACAGCCCTTCAGAATATCTCATTGCCTCGGCGAGTGCGGATAAAACAGTCAAACTTTGGCACATTGATGGAACTTTAGTCAAAACCTTAACTGGACACAGCGATGCCGTGACCAAAATCGCTTTTAACCCTCAAGCTGGTTTGCTTGCCTCGGCAAGTCTAGACAGAACAGTCAAACTTTGGAAACTTGACGGGACTCTGGTAAAAACCCTGCTAGTCGCCAAGGATGTCGTCTCTGGATTGGCTTGGAGTCCTGACGGGAAAATCTTTGCCTCATCCAGTTGGGATGGCCCGATCGCACTCTGGAAGCTTGATGACAGTTTGCTTAAGACTCTTAACGGACATCAAGCATCGATTTACACCATAAAATTTAGTCCTGATGGTAAGACAATTGCCACCGCCAGTCGTGACAATACCGTTAAACTTTGGCGGCTTGATGGTAGCTTAATTCGCACTTTTCCAAAACAATCTGATAAAGTTTTCGGAGTAGATTTCAGCCCAAACGGCGACACCATTGCTACAGGTGGTTATGACAGCACTGTCCGGTTGTGGCGACTCGACGGAACCTTAATCAAGACTTTCACGGGACATCAAGGCAGAGTCTTCGCCGTTGATTTCCATCCAGATGGGCAATTACTTGCCTCGGTGGGTGAGGACAAAACAGTTAAAGTGTGGAAGATTGATGGCACTGAATTAGCAACTCTCAAAGGGCATACCGATCACATTAACGGAGTTGCCTTTAGTCCTGATGGAAAGCTCATTGCCTCAGCTAGCGTGGATGGCACTGTTAAACTTTGGCAGTGGGATAGTTTACTACTTTCTGGAAAGCCCAGCTACAAGCTTCTACACACTTTAACAAGCCATCGCCGTCAGGTAGCTGGAGTGGCATTTAGCCCTGACGGCAAGACTCTCGCTTCAGCAGGTATGGATAGCATGGTGAGACTTTGGCGGTTGGATGGTACAGAAATTAGAGCCTTAAAGGGACACAAAAATGGGGTATTCGGAGTGGCATTTAGCCCCGATGGCAAGACTCTCGCTTCAGCAAGTTTTGACGGCACTGTCAAACTTTGGAGGTACGATGGTCAAGAGATTGAAACCTTAAAAAGACATAGCGATGGAGTGTTCGGAGTGGCATTTAGCCCTGATGGGAAGTTAATCGCCTCAGCCAGTCAGGATACCACGGCAATTGTGTGGAATTTAGAGCGAATTTCCCAGCTCGATTTTCTCCAGTATGGATGCGATTGGGTCGAAAATTATTTGCGAAAAAATGCCGATGTGAAGGAGGAGGACAGACATTTGTGCGATGGAGTGGGCGATCGCTAAATTATCCGAAACAATTAAATATCAATTATGAAAGATTACTCTTACCAAATTGGTGGCAGTCTCACAACTGATGCGCCTACCTATGTCGAACGACAAGCAGATATCGAACTTTATCAAGCCTTAAAACTCGGCGAGTTTTGCTACGTTCTCAATTCCCGGCAAATGGGCAAATCTTCCCTTCTCGTTCGCACCCTGCACCGACTGCAAGCCGAAGGGTTTCAGTGCAGTACGATCGACATGACTCGCATCGGTAGCGAAAACATTACTCCCTTACAGTGGTACAAAGGAATCGTTGGGGATTTGTGGCGCAGTTTCCATCTTGTAGGAAAAGTCAATTTAAAAACCTGGTGGCAAGAACAAGAAGAAGTTTCTCTCCTGCAAAGATTGAGTCAATTTATTGAAGAGATATTATTGGTAAAATTTCCCGATGAGCGAATTTTTATATTTGTGGATGAGATTGATAGTATTTTAAGTTTAGATTTTCCGGTAGATGATTTTTTCGCCTTGATTCGTTTCTGCTACAATCAACGAGCTATTAATCCAGAATACAATCGAATTACCTTCGCGATTTTCGGAGTAGCTACACCCAGCGATTTAATCGCCGATAAAAATCGGACACCTTTTAATATCGGACAGGCGATCGATTTGTCAGGATTTAGCTTAGGAGAAGCGCAACCATTAACGAAAGGGTTAGAAAATGTCATAGCCAATCCGCAGGCAGTTATCAAAGAAATCTTAGATTGGACTGGAGGACAGCCATTTTTAACGCAAAAGATATGTGAATTAGTAGTAAAAAGGGCGGGGAAAGCCCACAGTGGTGATTTAAAAATACCACCGGGAACCGAGGGATTTTTTGTGGAATCGGTGGTGAGAGAAAACATCATCAATAACTGGGAATCGCAAGATGAGCCTGAGCATTTAAAGACAATTCGCGATCGCCTTCTCCGCAACGAACAACTCACTGCACGTAGCTTAGGTATCTATCAAAACCTCTTACAATCTGGTGAAATTGAAGCGGATGATAGTCGAGAGCAGATCGAACTGCTGCTATCAGGCTTAGTAGTAAAGCAACAAGGTTTTTTAAAGGTCAGCAACCCGATTTATCAAGCAGTGTTTCACCTACAATGGGTAGAAAAACAGTTAGAGCAACTGCGTCCTTACTCCCAAGCTTTCAACGCTTGGATCGCTTCAAAACAAACCGATGAATCGCGATTGTTGCGCGGACAATCGTTAAAAGACGCTTCCTACTGGGCCCAGGGAAAAAGTTTGAGCGATTTGGATTATCACTTTTTAGCCGCTTCTGGTGAATTAGACAGGCTGGAAGTGCAGCAAGCACTCGAAGCAGCGAGGCTCAGAGAAGTTGAAGCCAGACTTACAGAAGAACACAAGCGGTTAGTTTTAGAGCGAGAGACGGCAAAGCGACAGCGAAGATTTCTTGGGGCGCTCAGCGGAGCGCTAATAGTTGCGATCGCCTTTGGCATTCTCGCCCTTTGGCAATATCATTACGCCATCACCAGCGAGCAGCAAGCCCGCATCAGCGAAATTCAAGCTCTATCCTCCTCATCTGCAGGGCAATTCGCCTCCCAACAGCGATTAGATGCCCTCGTGAGCGCCATCAAAGCCAGACGCAGGATCGATAGCCTAGCTAATTCCAGCCCCCAGTTGCCATCTCAAGTTCGACAAGTCCTGCAACAAGCCATCTATGGAACGGCAGAATTCAATCGCCTGTTGGGGCATTCCAGCCCGGTTCTGGCAGTTGATGCCAGCCCAGACGGTCAACTCATCGCCACCGGAGGCGGCGACCAAACAGCCAAGATCTGGCAACGGGATGGCACCTTGCTGCACACTCTCCAACACACGATCAGCAGCGTTTACGCCCTTCGTTTTAGTCCCGACAGTCAGCGCCTGGTAACATCCAGCGTGGACGGCAACATTTATCTGTGGAGTCGGGAAGGCAAACTGCTCAAAACCTTTCAGGGACACAAGGCTGCGATCTGGGCGATCGCCGTGAGTCCAGACGGTCAGCGCATCGCCTCCGCCAGTGAAGACAGCACCATTCGCCTGTGGAGTGCCGATGGCAAACCGCTCAAAACCCTTAGCGGACATCAAGGTGCAGTTTGGGGTGTTGCCTTTAGCCCGGATGGAAACCTCCTCGCCTCTAGCAGCACAGATAATACAGTCAAGGTTTGGACTCTAGACGGCGAACTGGTGAGAACCCTGGAAGGTCACAGCGCGATCGTTTGGGACGTTGAGTTCGTTTTACTTGCCGACAATAGCGGCACCAAACGTCCCACCATTGTCTCTGCCAGCGCTGACAACACTGTCAAACTCTGGCAACCCGACGGAGGGGCAGGCACGGGGGCACTGCCCCTACTTACTCTTAGCGGTCACAGTGCGGAAGTGTTTGAAGTCGCCGTCAGCACAGCAGGTGATGTCATTGCTTCCGCCAGCGCCGACGGAACCATCAATCTCTGGAAGCCGGACGGGACGCTGTTAAAAGTCCTCAAAGGTCATCAATCTGGAATTCGAGGCGTGACCTTTATTCCCAACAGTCAAATGGTTGTCTCTGCTAGCGACGACAATACCGCCCGACTGTGGAACCCGACAAACCCCTTCTCGAAAGTCCTGTACGGACATGGCGGCACGATTTGGGATGTGGATTTCAGTCCGGACGGTCAAATGCTAGTCTCAGCCGGTTCGGATGGCAGCTTCAAACTGTGGGCGCGAGACGGCACGTTGCTGAAGTCTTTTGCCGGAAACGAGACTGCCGTTCACTCGGTTGCTTTCCTCTCTGGTACTAACTTTGCCAATCCGGCGATCGCACCTTTCCTTGCTACCGCTAGTGAAGATAAAACAATTAAATTCTGGCAGTTAGACGGGACGCTACTAAAAACCATAACAGGTCATGAAGCTGGACTTTGGGATATCTCTCCAAGTCCAGATGGTCGGCTAATGGCTTCTGCTAGCAACGATAAAACCGTGAAACTGTGGAACAAAGACGGCACTTTGCTGAAAACTTTCACAGGGCATCAAGCTAGGGTTTACGATGTGGACTTTACCCCTGACGGACAGAGGCTGGTTTCAGGCAGTAGCGACAGCACTGCTCGGTTGTGGAATCTTGACGGTAGGTTTTCCAAGACTCTAAAAGGTCATCGCAGCCCGATTTGGGAAGTTGCCATCAGTCCCGACGGTCGCACTTTGGCAACTGCCAGCAGGGATGACACGATTAAACTCTGGACGATCGATGGTACGTTGCTCAAAACCATCAAGGGAAATACTAGAGGCATGATGGCGGTTGATTTCAGTCCAGACGGTCAAATGCTGGTGGGGGGAGGCTCAACTGGCGCACTCAAACTCTGGAAAACCGACGGGACAGAAATCACGACGCTAACTGGACATGAAGGGAACGTTTGGGGGGTGGCGTTTAGCCCCGATGGCAAACAGATTGCTTCTGTTGGGGACGATCGCACTGTGATTTTATGGGATGTGGAGCGAATTCTCAAACTAGATGAACTCGCTTATGCGTGCGATCGCGTCCGGGATTACCTGCAAACTAATGCCGATGTGAAGGAGGAAGATAGACATTTGTGCGATGCCGTGGGCGATCGCTAAATTATCCGAAACCATGAACTATCAATTATGAAAGATTACTCTTACCAAATTGGTGGCAGTCTCACAACTGATGCGCCTACATACGTCGAACGACAAGCAGATCTCGAACTTTATGAAGCCTTAAAACGAGGCGAGTTTTGCTACGTCCTCAACTCCCGACAAATGGGCAAATCTTCCCTTCTCGTTCGCACCTTCCATCGATTGCAAGCAGAAGGGTTTCAATGCAGTACGCTCGACATGACTCGCATCGGTAGCGAAAACATTACTCCTTTACAATGGTACAAAGGAATCGTTGGCGATTTGTGGCGCAGCTTTAATTTATTAGGACAAGTTAATTTAAAAACTTGGTGGCAAGAACAAGAAGAAGTTTCTCTGCTGCAAAGATTGAGTCAGTTTATTGAAGATATTTTATTAACCGGATTTGCGGAGAATCGAATTATTATATTTGTCGATGAGATTGATAGTATTTTAAGTTTAGGTTTTCCGGTAGATGATTTTTTCGCCTTGATTCGTTATTGTTACAACCAAAGAGCCATCAATCCCTCATACAATCGGATTACATTCGCGATTTTCGGCGTAGCTACACCCAGCGATTTAATCTCCGATAAAAATCGGACACCTTTTAATATAGGACAAGCGATCGATTTGTCAGGATTTAGCTTAGAAGAAGCGCCACCATTAGCGAAAGGGTTAGAAAAGGTCATAGCCAATTCGCAAGCAGTTCTCAAAGAAATCTTAGATTGGACTGGAGGACAGCCATTTTTAACGCAAAAAATATGTGAATTAGTAGTAAAAATGGCGGGGTCAGCCCACAGGGGTGATTTAAAAATACCACCGGGAAGCGAGGAATTTTTTGTGGAATCGGTGGTGAGAAAAAACATCATCAATCAATGGGAATCGCAAGATGAGCCAGAGCATTTAAAGACAATCCGCGATCGCATCCTTCGCAACGAACAACGTGCTGGCCGATTGCTAGGTATTTATCAGCAAGTTTTACAAGGCGTAGGGGCGGTGCCGCCGTGCCCGCCCGTCCCAACCGATGACAGCCGAGATCAAATCGAACTATTGCTATCCGGTTTAGTGGTAAAAAAACATGGGTATTTGCAGGTAAAAAACAGAATTTATCAAGAAGTATTTAATCTCGAATGGGTAGAAAAACACTTAGGGCAACTGCGCCCTTACTCCCAACTATTTGATGCTTGGATCGCTGCCAAACAACAAGACGAATCGCGACTGTTGCGCGGACAAGCGCTGAAAGACGCTCAATCCTGGGCGCCCGGTAAAAGTTTGAGCGATTTGGACTATCAATTTTTAGCCGCTTCTGGTGAATTAGATAAGTTGGAAATGCAGCAAGCACTGGAAGCAGAACGATTAAAAGAAGTCGAAGCACGACTGGTAGAAGAACGCAAGCGCGTAGCTTATGAAAGAAAGACAGCACAGCGACAGCGCAAGTTTATTGCAGCGTTGAGTGGGTTGCTGATAGTTGCGATCGCATCCGCCATTTTCGCCCTCTGGCAATATTACCGCGCCGCCACCAGCGAAGTTCAAGCCCTCAGCATCTCCTCCACAGGGCAATTCGCCTCCCAACAGCGATTAGACGCCCTCGTCACTGCCATCAGAGCCAGACGCAGGCTGGATGGCCTCCCTAATTCCAACCCCCAGTTGCGATCGCAAGTTCGACAAGTGCTGCAACAGGCTATCTACGGAACGGCAGAAGTCAATCGCCTGACGGGGCATTCCAGCGTGGTTCTGGGCCTTGATGTCAGCCCAGACGCCCAACTCATCGCCACCGGCGGCGGCGATCGAACAGTCAAGCTGTGGCAGCGGGACGGTGCGCTGCTGCACAACCTGCAACACTCGGCTGCTGTCTTCGGGCTCAAATTCAGTCCCGACAGCCAGCGCCTGGTCACATCCAGTGTGGACGGCAACATTTATCTGTGGGATCGACACGGCAAGCTCCTCAAAACCTTTCAGGGACACAGCGCTGCGATATGGGACATTGCCGTCAGTCCGGGCGGCGATCGCATTGCCACTGGCAGCGAAGACAGCACGATTCGCCTGTGGGACTTTAATGGCAAACTGCTGGAGACACTAAGCGGACATCAAGGTGGGGTTTGGGGTCTTGCCTTCAGTTCGGATGGAAACCTGCTCGCATCTAGCAGCACCGACGGTACGGTCAAGGTATGGACGAAGGACGGCAAACTGGTGAGAACTCTGGAAGGGCACGCGGCTGCTGTTTGGGACGTTAAGTTCGCCTTCCTCGCAGACACTGACGGCACAAAACGTCTCGCTATTCTCTCTGCCAGCGCTGACAACACGGTTAAAATCTGGCAACTCGACGGAGGGGCAGGCACGGGGGCACTGCCCCTACTTACTCTCAGGGATCACAGTTCGGAAGTGTTGGAAATTGCCGTCAGCGATACAGGCGATGTCATTGCTTCTGCCAGCGCAGACGGAACCATCAACCTCTGGAAGCCGGACGGGACGCTTTTGAAAGTCCTCAAAGGGCATCAATCTGGAATTCGCGGCGTTATCTTTATTCCCAACACTCAAATCGCTGTCTCCGCCAGCGACGACAATACCGTCCGGGTGTGGAACCCGACAAACCCTTTCTCGAAAGTCCTGTACGGACATAGCGGCATCATTTGGGATGTGGACTTCAGCCAGGACGGTCAGATGTTAGCTTCAGCCGGTTCGGATGGCAGCTTCAAAGTGTGGGCAAAAGACGGTACGTTGCTGAAGTCTTGGGCGGAAGACAAGGCTCCCGTTTACTCGGTTGCTTTCGTCTCTCCTGCTAGCTTTGCCAAAGAAGATATCTCGCCTGTACTCGCTTTTGCTGGTACAGATAAAACTATTAAACTCTGGCAGTTCGACGGGACGCTGCTGAAAACCATAACAGGACATGGGGCGAGCGTTTGGGATGTCTCCGTCAGTCCAGACGGTCAGTTCCTCGCTTCTGCCAGCGACGACAAAACCGTGAAACTGTGGAAGTCAGACGGCACTTTGCTGAAAACGTTCACAGGACATCAGGCTAGGGTTTACGATGTGGACTTTACCCCCGACGGAAACACGCTGGTTTCTGTCAGTGCAGATGGCACAGTTCGGTTGTGGAGTTTGGACGGTCGCTTGAACAAGACTTTGAAAGGTCATCGCAGTGGAATTTGGGAAGTGGCTGTCAGTCCAGACGGTCGGACTTTGGCAAGTGCGAGCATGGATGACACGATTAAACTTTGGACGATCGATGGCACGTTGCTCAAAACCATCAAGGGAAATACTAGAGGCATGATGGCGGTTGATTTCAGTTCAGACGGTCAAATGCTGGTGGCGGGAGGCGCATCTGGCGCAGTCAAACTCTGGAAAATTGACGGCACGGAAATAACGACGCTAACCCGACATGAGGGGAATGTTTGGGCGGTGGCGTTTAGTCCCGATGGCAAACAGATTGCTTCTGTTGGAGACGATCGCACTGTCATTTTGTGGGATGTTGAGCAAATTCTCAAACTCGATGAACTGGCTTATGCGTGCGATCGCGTGCGAGATTATCTGCGAACAAATGCCGAGGTGAAGGAGGAAGATAGACATTTGTGCGATCGTATTAAAACGCAATAATATCAAGTTCGCTTTATTAGGATTAATAGATTAATATGTGTGGCTATAGCATCAGAAGATTAGAGAATATTTATCATGCTAGGCTACTTTTTATGGAATATGCTATAATACTAAATCCGGCTTAAATACTCCTTTTATCTCAGTCGGCGGAGGCGGACTTCGTTTGTTTAGTAGCGGTTTCAACCGCCGAAGGATACGCAGAACGATCGAGGGTAGAGACAAACCGGATTTAGTATAATAACTACAGAGTAATGAAATCGCTAGCGGTGAGAATACCGGGGGTAATATTGTTAAGCTTCGCCAACAATTGATTGGTGTCCGTCACAGTAATCAAAGTCTGATTGTTGCTGGAAGTAATACTGAGTTGATTAAAACTCAAATCAGAATTCAACCCAATTAAATCCTCTCCCCTGCGGAAATCATTAATGATGTCGCTACCCAAACTTTGATTGAGGAAAAACACATCATTTCCCGAACCTCCCGTCAATGTATCGTCCCCAACATCCCCGGAAAGGAAATCGGCACCGCTGCCACCACTGAGAATATCATCACCTTTGCCGCCGTAAAGCGTATCGTTACCGATGTCGCCGCAAAGCACATCGTTTTCATTGCCGCCCAACAGTAAGTCGTTGCCCTCACCGCCATCGAGACTGTCGTTTTCTTTGCCGCCGTAAAGCGTATCGTTACCGATGTCGCCAAAAATCAGGTCTGTACCTTCATTGCCAAAGGCAATATCGTTGCCGTTTCCGGCATTAATTGTGTCATTTCCTAAGTTGCCTAAAATGTAGTCGTCACCATCTTCACCCAGCAAGATATCGTCATCTTTACCACCGAAAAAGCTGTCGTTGCCAACGCCGCCGGCAACTGTATCATTGCCGAGATCTCCCCTCAACAAGTCGTCGCCCTCACCACCAACAACAGTGTCATTATCTTTGCCAGCGTAGATGGTATCGTTGCCAGCGTCGCCAGAGATGAAATCGCTGCCTTCATTGCCGAAGATTGAGTCGTTATCTGCTGCGCCGTCAATGTTGTCATTGCCGCCCATACCGTATAGAGTATCGTTGCCGGCTTGTCCGTTAATTGAGTCGTTGATGACACCGCCCATGATGAAATCGGTAGTGTCGCCGCCGTTGATAGTTTGTTGGACGGGGTTGGGCGTGATGGTGGCAGGATCTAGTTGCGGGGCGTTGAGGCTATCGAGTAGGCAATCATCCGAAGCTGGAGTTGGCGTGGGAGTTGGTGTCGGTTCCGGTGTGGGCGTGGGAGTCGGTTCCGGTGTGGGAGTGGGAGTCGGTTCCGGTGTGGGCGTGGGAGTCGGTTCCGGTGTGGGCGTGGGAGTTGGTTCCGGTGTGGGCGTGGGAGTTGGTTCCGGTGTGGGAGTGGGAGTCGGAGTGGGAGTTGGAGTCGGCGTGGGAGTCGGAGTCGGCGTGGGAGTTGGAGTCGGCGTGACTGTAGGGTTAAATTCATAAGCGCCAATATCAACGATCGCACTTCCGTTATTATCACCATCTTGA
>NZ_JAUBQH010000039.1:0-61733 GCF_036701145.1 Microcoleus sp. Pol17C6 | reverse complement strand
ATTTTTAAAAGACGAGCCATAAAACGCACCATAAACGCCATCTCTCTATTATATGCAACTTCACATAAAATTGGTATGACCGAGTTCGCTTAGGGAATTTAGGAAACAGCAAGTCTGTTGGGGAAGGAGTCTGCGAATTAAAAATTGATTTTGGGCCGGGGTATCGCGTGTACTTCGGACAATTGGGGTCAACAATAGTTCTTCTTCTCTGCGGTGGGGATAAAAGCACTCAAGAACAAGATATCCGCAAAGCTAAGGAGTATTGGAAAGAATATGGAGAACGCGAAAATGCCAACGAGCGATAGTTACCAGGGCTATCTGATAGAAGCGCTCAAGGATAAAATACACGCTGCGGCTTATCTAACAGCGCATTTGGAAGACGAAGAGCCTGAACCTGGTTTGCTGGAACTCGGACTTAGCAATGTATTTGAGGCTCTTGGCGAACCAAATATGTCTGCAGAGGATGCTAAATTGCATTTGGAAAAATTAGATATTTTGTTGTCGGGAGAAGGAAGTGGGACAATTTATGCTTTGGCAAGTTGGCTGAAAGCTCTGGGATTGAAGTTATCTGTTGCGGTTGATGAAGGGGATAAAGGGGAAGAGAAAGATTCTGTTGGTGGTGCTGAATTGGCGGAAGTGGGTAATGTTTGATGAGGGGCCAATTTCTCAAACATGGCTTTTTAAGTTTTTTTGATTTTAGGGGAGCACTATGTCAGAAACCGAACTAGATTTAGTATCAATAGCCACGAGAGTATTGCAGCTTGAAGAAGAGCAAGTTATTCTGAAAAAATATCTAGCCAAACTTAAGAGGCAGTTAGAGGCACAGGAACAGCGATTTAACGATCGCCCTGAACCGCAAATGCTAGAAAGTTTGACTGCTGAAATTGCGTCCCTGCAACAGCCGTGTGATTTTGGAAATGGCGATATGTCTGTCCTTGCCGATCGACCGATCGAGCTTGACACCGAGACAGAAAAGCAAAAGTCAGACTTTCAGTATCAGTTAGTATGCGATCGTCCCAACAGTCGCGGTGTCTTGATGGAAGCGCTATCACTAGCTCAAGATCGGCTGATTATTGTTTGCCCTTGGCTCAATTGTAACAGCATTAATGATGAATTGCTGCAAAAATTTAGAGAGTGTTTGAACCGAGGATGTTTGATAAATATTGGGTGGGGTTATCTGGGAGACAGGCAAAATATCGGCAAGGGATGGCGCTACAATGCTTTGGCAGATTTGCAAGAATTAGCAAGCGAATATCCCGATCAATTTTGTCTCTCTTTATTGGGAACTCACGAAAACTTTTTAGTCTGTGATTCTAGTTTTGCCATGTTGGGTAGCCATAATTTTCTGACTAACAGCGATGAAAGTGCAGAAAAAGAAGTGGGGATTCGCACGAATGACTGCCAAATTGTTAAGCAATTAATTGAGCGCTTTGACAGCAGCGAAGTATTAAATGAGGAGGAGATAGAAAGGCGGTTTTTAGCGATTTCGGATTCCATCTATCGAGCTGATTATTTGGAAGTATTGGCGGCGGATGCGGAAGATATTGCTTTAGAGGATAGCTGTGAGGATGTGGAGGATGAGTCTGAGAAATGTCCGGAACCTGTTGTTAGTGTTGAAGATTTTTGGCAGCGTTACAGTGAGGGAGAAAAGGATTTTACAGGGATTAATTTAGCTGGTGCTAATCTAACAGGTAAACACCTAGCTTCTGATGTCAACCTGAGTAAAGCTAATTTGAAAAAAGCTAATTTAAGGGGTGTTAATTGGCAGAGGCTCAACCTCAGCGGGGCAATTCTTAATGGAGCAGATATGAGGGATGGCTCTTTCTCTAGCACAAATTTTAGCGAATCAAAACTAGGCGGTGTCAACCTTTCTAAGGCTGATTTATCCAGTGCTAATCTGAATCAGGCAAACTTAGTCAATGCCAACCTCGATCAGGCTAATTTATATAGTGCTAATCTGAATCAGGCAAACTTAGTCAATGCCAACCTTGCTCAGGCTAGTTTATCCAGTGCCAATCTGGAGCGGGCAAATTTAATCAATGCCAACCTCTCTCAGGCTAATTTACAATCAGCTAAACTAGAAAAAGCCACATTGAGCAAGGCGAGTTTAAGAGGAGCAAAACTAGAAAATGCAAATTTTAGTGAAGCCGATTTGAATGGTGCAAACCTCAGCGGATCTAAACTTAGTCAACAAACAAAATTCACAAGTGCAAACCTCAGTCAAGCTAACTTAAGCGGGCTATACTTAAGAAAAACCGACCTAAACAATGCTGATTTGACAAATGCAAACCTGAGTAATTCTAACCTTTTAGAAGCCAACATCGATCGAGCAAATCTCAATAAAGTTCAACTTGAAGGAGCGATTTACAATCAAGCAACTTTATTTCCTACTGATTTCGCTCCCGTGAAAGCGGGCGCTTACTTAATTGCTCCGTATGTATCCCTACAAAATGCCGATTTAACAGGTAGGGACTTGAGCAGTGCTAACTTGATGGGAGCCAATTTACAAGGTGCTAATTTGAGTTCAGCAAAATTGACGAATTCCGATTTGAGAGATGTGAATTTGAATGGGGCAAAACTTCAGGGAGCAAACCTAGACGGCACAAATTTGAGCCGAGCTAATTTAAGACAGGTTAACTTGAATGATGCAAGATTACAAAGTGCCGATCTAACTACAGCAGACTTAACCGAAGCTGATTTGCGACAAGCATATTTATATGTTGCAAAACTGCGTGGTGCTGACCTAATTTCAGCAGACCTCCGTGCAGCAAACTTAACAGGTGCAGACTTATCTGGCGCTAACTTAACTGGTGCAAAAATAGGAGGAGCAGAGTTGGCAAATGCTAAACTCACTGGTGCAATTATGCCAGATGGATCTACTCACGAATAAAATAAGTTAAGGGGTTTGCTAAACAAACTCTACTCAAAAAGCGTGAATACACTCTTTCACCAGAGAATAAATATAATGAGAGGTTGTCTAAAAAAGTGATTGCTCTTGCGTTTCTGAGGCCGGGGGACGATCGCCCTTTAATATCTAATTACTTCAATTCACAATAGTTGCCATTTGTCAAGCCGGGGATTGGTGAGGTTGCGGATTCGAGAGTTGGCTGCCGAGAACGGTTCGACTCTGACAGAGGTTGCCACTCGATCTGGCGTTCACTACAGCACGCTGAAAAGTTATGCCCGATCGCCCGGTATGGCAATGGCTGACATTGGTGCTCTGCTAAAATGGGCGCGGACGTTTGATGTGTCGATCGAAGAATTGTGGGATTTTGTGGAACAGTAACAAATTACACTTAAAATAAACCAGCGCTACCAGCGCCAACCAGTTCGACCTCGCAGGGACGATCGACTGTGGGCCCAAGCAACAGATGCGAGAGTTGGCGGATAGGACGGGGCGAAGTCTGAAAGAGATGATATATTCTCAGCGGCAATTGTAGCTGTTCGATCGCCCATATCGGTCTACAATTTGTAACGTTGAGCCTTATTGAAGTGCAGGAGTGGAGCTGGCTTGGATAACGCTAGTCTGTCAAGAAAACCCCCGCAAGCCTCGGAGCTTGTCGCCGACGAAATTCCAGAAGCAGTACGAGACCACCCATACCCAGAAGCAGGGCAGAGTCAGTCCAAGAAAAAAGGGCTGATTTGGAAACTGCTAGGGTTGGCCGCACTAGCCTGTGGGGTCAGCATCTGGCTGCACCTCAACTTTAACTTGTTCCCAGCCACCAGTCAGGCAGAGCCAACTCAACAAAACTCAGCGCCGACAAGTTCCGCGTCTCCGTCTGTCGCGAGTCCAGCTAGCACCCCTAAAGTCCCCACAACCCCAGACAACCTCCTGGGACACTTGCCGTACCCAGAAGCACCAGCCAAAGACTTGGTAGGCGTCACCTCCGACGGTAGCGTCAAACTCCGCACCTCAGCAGCAGCAAAATATCAAGAAATGGCCAACGCCGCCGCCGCATCAGGCATCTACTTCGCTCCCATATCCGGCTTTCGCTCCCTGCAAGACCAACAGCACGTATTTTTTGACGTGAAAGCCGAACGCAGGCAAAACGCCAGCAAGCGAGCCGAAGTCAGCGCCCCTCCAGGTTACAGCGAACACCACACCGGTTACGCGATCGACATCGGCGACGGCAGCGCCCCGGAACACAACCTCAGCCCCAGTTTTGAAAATACCGAAGCATTCAAGTGGTTAGAAGCCAACGCCGTCGCCTTCAGCTTTGAAATGTCCTTCCCCAAAAACAATCGCCAAGGCGTTAGTTACGAGCCTTGGCACTGGCGGTTTGTGGGCGACAAGCAAAGCCTCGAAACTTTCTACAAAGCTCATTCCATGAAAAAGTAGAAGGAAGAAGGAAGAAGGAAGATTGTCCACATCTCCGGCTTTGCCACTCTCCCACTCTCCCACTCTCCCATTCCCCCACTCCTCCACTCCCCCACTCCCCCCCACTCCGTTGAGCCAAACTCGTGATTGCAATCTATCCAGGCAGCTTTGACCCCATTACCTTCGGTCACGCAGACATTATCGAGCGGGGATCTAAACTGTTTGACCGGGTAATTGTTACCGTAGTCAGAAACCCCAGCAAAACCCCTCTCTTCACCGTAGAGGAACGGATCGAGCAGATCCTGCGCTCTACTGAACACTTGCCAAATGTAGAAGTAGACAGTTTTGAGGGTTTGACAGTAAACTATGCTAAGATTCGACAAGCCAAAGTGCTGCTGCGGGGGCTCCGGGTATTAACAGATTTTGAAATGGAACTCCAGATGGCCCACACCAATAAAACCCTTCTGGGTGAAATTGAAACAGTTTTTTTGGCAACTTCTAACGAGTACAGCTTTTTAAGTAGTAGTGTAGTTAAAGAAATAGCCAAGTTTGGTGGCTCCGTAGATCATCTTGTTCCGAAACACGTCGCCCTAGATATTTACAAATGTTACGCCAGCAGGAACCAACTCGCATCGAACCCGACAGTACCGGACGCGGCACTGAGAACGAATCGCCTCAGAACACATCCGCCTTCGGAGACCCCACCCGAACCGCAGGAGTAGACATCCAGCGGGAATTGAACCGGCTTGAGGAAATTGTTCTCGACAGTCCACGAATTCCCATGACCAGACGCACTCTGGTGGATGAAGAACAGTTGCTCGATCAGTTAGACTTGGTGAGGCTAAATTTGCCGATCGCCTTTCAGGAAGCCGAGACGATCATCCGGCACAAAGACGACTTGCTTCAAGAGGCGGAACTTTACGCTCAGGAAGTGATAGAAGCAGCAGAACAGAGAGCAGCAGAAATTTTAAACGATATGGGCCTGCTCCAGCAGGCGAAGATAGAAGCCGATCAGTTGCGCCAGCAAGTTTTGCTCGACTGCGAGGCAATTCAGCAGGCCACGCTGGCGGAAGTCGAACAAATTCGCTACCAGGCTCAAGAGGAATTGGAAGAGATGAGAGTCAGGGCGATGGCTGAATGCGAGGAAATTCAAAACGGAGCCGATGATTATGCCGACCAAGTGCTCGATAATATCGAGCACAAGTTGAGCGATATGCTGCGCGTGATCCGCAACGGGCGCGATCAGTTGGATAGTGTTTCTGCGTCGCACATCCATCACAACAACGGTTAGCCAACAGTGAACTCATTGGTTGAAAATTTCTAAAAGTCTACCTAATTGAGGTAGATTTTTTTTCGCATTTTATCTAGCTAGCATTTGGGAATATTACCTGATAAGTGGAGTTAATTCGGAGGCATGGTTTCTCGGATCGTTTTTTAAACTATCTGCTCAAGGATACGCAATTTTGTTCGTATTATCGATCCTCGCATTTTCTAAGAGTATCGCACTTCCCAGTAGAGCATCGGGGTTAGTCAAAATATTGGCTGCTTATTCATTCCCTATATATCTCCTGGATTCGACAGTAGTGAAATATGTGTTGTTAGTGTTTTATAAGTTTATTGACCCGGTAAATCCCCTGCTGAAGCTCGGCTTTTTATTTACGGGGAATTTGTTAGGTTGTTGGGCGATTATTTACCTGTTGGAAAAAGTTTTGCCCAAAAATTACAGGCAGTACATTTGGGGAATTTAATCAAATTTTGTGTTTCAGCGGATGTCTTCATAAAACTGCTTGAGATACCTTGGGGAAACGCCAAAACCCCATAAAAAACCAATCGAAAGATAGATCGCAATTGCTTTAAATTCGCCCCAATTTGCAACTCGCCGATCGCTACTTTCCACTACCCGATTGACTAACTTAAGTCTCCCCCGTCGCACTAACTTCAAACACAAATCCGCTTCCTCCATAATTGGCAGCGCAGCATCGAAACCCTCGCATTCCCAAAAATCGCTACGGCGACAAAAAATAACTTGATCGCCAAACAGCAGGCGCAATCCTTGGAAAAATAAATGAGGTCGAAATAACAGCGGCGCGTAATAAGTTTTCACGTAATTGTGGAGGGAAAAACCCCACCTTGTTTGCTGCGAACCAGCCATCAGGGAGATAAACCCGCCGCCGGAAATTTCGGCATCGGACAAAGTTTTCTGGATGACTGCTACAATGTCGTCGGGAACTAAAGTATCGGCGTGGAGAAAGCACAGAATTTCACCGGTGGCGACTTGAGCACCTAAATTCATTTGCAGGGATCGTCCGGCTATACTGCTAGAAATAACGCGGGTGGCGGCGGAAAGTGCGATCGCCACTGTTTCGTCTTGACTGCCGCCGTCTACCACCAACACTTCCCAAGCGGGAGGATTAAGGATGCTGAGTTGGCGGAGGGTGCGTTGCAGACAAGTCGCTTCGTTGAGGGCTGGGATGATAATAGAAACGCGATCCATCTGGTTGAAATTTATGCCAGAGCTATTATAATAAAAAACTGTGGCGATTCACAACTAACGATAAAATAGAATTTACGCGCGCGGATTCAGGAACCTGGTGTCTGCCTGCCAATTTGTCACGAAACCTCGGTTTTTTTACAAAAATTAGGTGTATAGGCGTCCTATAAAATCCCGCAAATGTGCAATCGCCATATATATTTTCCACTAATCAGGACTGAGAAAATCGTGCAGAAAACAGAAGTAAAAAATGATTTAGAATTTTATGATGAAAATGCCGATAATTGGTGGGACGAAAATGCTAAAATTTATGCTTTATACCACCTAAACAAACCCAGATTTGAGTTCTTCGACAGACACGCGACTAACTGGCAAGGGCTGAAAACCTTAGATGTCGGGTGCGGCGGCGGCTTTTCTTGCGAGTTTATGGCCGAGAGAGGCGCTATTGTTTCTGGAATAGATCGATCGGACAAATGTATTGTAGCCGCTCAAAATCACGCAGTTACCAGCGGTTTTGAGATTGACTACAGGCAAGGCTTTGCCGAAAATATGCCCTACGACGACAATACCTTTGATGTTGTAATCTGCGTGGATGTTTTGGAACACGTGGCCGATTACAAAAAAGTTGTGTCTGAGGTGCACAGGATTCTGAAGCCTGGGGGACTGTTCTTTTTTGATACAATCAACCGAACTTTTTCCTCGCAAATTGTGATGATAGGACTGATGGAAAATATTTTGCAGGAAATTAGGCGGGGCGTTCACGATTGGGAAAAATTTATTACCCCGGAGGAACTATCTGTGGTAATGCAGGATATTGGTTTTGGCAATATTCAAATTAAAGGTTTTGATATGTTTGGCGAAATTGGCGCTATGTTAGCCACAATGCACGGGTTTTGGGAAGATTTTACACGCGGCAAGCAGGTGTTTCCTTCGGCGGGTATTTTAAAACAAGTATCTCAAACTCTAACATCTAATCTAGCTAACTATATGGATTACAAAAAATCAGGGTTGTTTAAAATCAAAATTAATGAGGATAAGTCGATTATGTATGTTGGCGTTGGGGCGAAGAAGTAGTGTGTTGACTGTTGACTGTTGGCTGTTGACTGTTGGCGGGGGGCTGTTAACTGTTGACTGATGTAGAACTTACGGATAAATACTAAAGAAACCGGGTTTTTCATCAGTGTGAAAGGCCCGGATGCAATATTTTGGTCCATCAAACCCGGTTTCTGCGTAAGTCCTATGATGAATGATGAGTGTTTTAAAATTAAATGATAATAATTAGCAAATATTTGGGTGTGAACCGGATCGCCCATGGCAGTTTTTTTGACCCAAATGACCGCCCTGTCTCAATTTACGGGTGCAACCGCTGCTTTTAAACCCAGATACATAGCCGATTGCAACAAAACTTAATGTTTAGCTATTGATAATTTATATAGATTGCATGGTAGCTTATTGAATATTAATTGCAATAACTGCCGGAAGTTAACAGTACCTGGAGGTCAATCACCGTGACAGCAGCAATAGTTTCCGCGTCAGCCTCGCCAATCAGCGACGGACAACCAGCCGACAGCCAAAAACTGATGAGTTTGGGTAAAAATTCCGAAATACCTGACCTCGATAAGTTTAAAGATGTAACCATCGCCGTCTTAGAAGGAGTGGGAACTCTCACGGTGTGCGATCAAACAGTCACTTTAACACCGGGAGTATTTGTGTTTGTACCCGCCGGCATCCCGCGCAGTCTAAAAGTACAAACGACGCTGAATTTGTTACTAATTGAGTGCGAACCAGACCCCGATCTGAGTGAGTCAGCTTGGTTAATGAATTTTCAACTTTAAGTAGATGAAAAAACAGTGTCCTTGCTGCCTTGACTCCCTAATTTCTCAGGTTCGCCACAACCGTGTCTACTGTCTTTGTCTCAATTGCAGGCAGGAAATGCCAAATCCTGACTCAAAAAAAATAATTCTCAAGCACTATCAAATTTCACCTTCGGAGTAACAATGTCGAAATCAATTGGTCTTTTCTACGGAACTACAACTGGGAAAACTGAGTCTGTAGCTGAAATGATTCGAGATGAATTTGGTGGCGATATCGTGACCTTGCACGATATCGGCAGCGTTGAAAATGATGATTTTGCGGAATACGAATGTCTGATTATCGCTTGTCCGACTTGGAATATCGGCGAACTGCAAAGCGACTGGGAAGGTTTTTTGCCTGAACTTGATGATATTGATTTTAGTGGCAAAAAAGTAGCTTATGTGGGAACTGGCGACCAAGAAGGCTACCCGGATAATTTTATGGATGCAATGGGGATTTTGGCTGGAAAGATTTCTGAACAGGGCGGTGAAACAGTTGGTTATTGGCCGATAGATGGCTATGATTTTAATGAGTCTAAAGCTGTAGTTGATGGCAAGTTTTTGGGTCTTGCTATTGATGAAGACAACCAATCCGATCTGACGGAATCGCGCATCAAATCTTGGGTATCTCAACTCAAGAGAGAATTTAGCTTGTAGACTTCACGGTAGGGCGGGTTTGGCAATTAGATGATGTGCGAAAATCAAAATTACGCACTCAACCCGCCCCGAAAATCTAGCAAATACAGCGGTTCTCAAAAAAGTGAGGTATGCCCTATGTCATATGCCCTATAGTACCTCATCTTTCTGAGAACGGCTATAAATTATAATTGTGAATAACTCGATATCCAACTTAAAATAAATGAAGTTTAGTTCAGAAGACGTGCTTTGGTTAAGTGTAAGTCCGAGTTTGCAATTCTTCGATCGAACGCTGCTTTCCTACTTAAATGATTCTGTACCCGTGCAGATATGGGAATACCAACAAACTGAAGACGAAGCTTGCTCTTTAGATATGGCTGTTGAACTTTTGCACGATTTTTTAACATTGCGCGATCGCCCAATTCATCTCATGGGCCACAGTACCAGCGGATTAGTTGGTTTAATGTATGCGCGCCGCTATCCTCACAAAGTACGTTCTTTGGGACTTTTATCTGTGGGTTTGCCATCTGCTATTAATTGGCAAGCACATTACTATACGTATCTTTCAGCTTTTCCCCGGAGTCGCAAACAAGTTTTGAATCAAATAGTAGGCGATATGCTGGGATGCCAAAATCAAATTATTCATCAAAAATTCATATCATATTTTGAGAATGACTTAGCCTGTTCTCCTTGTCCTCACTCCTTATTTAGGATTAGTAATTCCCACGATGAAGGTGTAGAAGTACCTTTGTTAATATGCAGCAGTAAAACTGATTTTCTGGTATCTCCTGTTGTCATGCGTCGCTGGTCGAAATTTCTTAAAAAAGGCGATATGCTTTGGGAATGTCAAGACGGTAGACATTTCTTTCACCACTTCTATCCAGAACAAGTGGGCGAAAAAATACTCAACTTTTGGCTATATGTACACAGCCACCAACCAATTTTAAATTTTAAGTTTTAGGTGAAGCTTGCTATTAGTTGTTCAATTTCTCGAAACTTAATGTGGCAAATACTAGATTAATTTCGGTAATTCCTGGCAATTTTTTCATATCGGCTTCTACTTTTTTGGCGCAGTTGTCGCAGTCGATGCTGCCAATTTTATTTGCTAGGATCTTGAGGTATGGAGTTTGAGTTATCCTCAGTCTCTTTTTGAAATTTGAGAATAATTGTAAAAACTATTTAAAATATACTCAGATGTTTTAGTAAATGGTAGGCTAATTTTATTAGATTTGTCAATTAGTTTTTGTGAATAAACTGCAGAGACGGTCTTAACGCAGAGGAAGGTAAGGGTAGATTAAACAGCAATTATTAACAACGATTATAAAATATTTTAACATCTTGTTAACAAACTCAGCCTTAGACTGGGCTGAAGGATACTGAGTATCGATCGAATTTTAAGGACTCGCCCGAACTCCTAAAATAGCGATTGAGCAAGCATATATACTTAAATGTTAGGGCGGACAGAGTGGCATCGCCCCTACCAATTCACAATTTATCAAGAATTATGCCAGCAAGTTTTCTGCCAAAATCGATCGCACAACTCACAGAATCTACCTCAATTGCCTTAGCCCAAAGCATTCAGCGAGAGGCCATTACAACTCCCCTATCTTCTGAGCCAATTGCCACAACCTACGTGCGCCAAGGCAGGGGCAACACACCGATTTTGCTAATTCACGGCTTCGACAGTTCCTTGTTTGAATTCCGGCGCCTGTTGCCGCTGCTAGCTGCTGAAAATGAAACTTGGGCGGTTGATTTGTTGGGTTTCGGGTTTACAGAAAGAGCGGCTGGTTTGGCATTCAGCGCGAGGGCAATTGAAAGTCATCTTTACTATTTTTGGAAAACGCTAATTTCGCAGCCTGTAATCTTAGTCGGTGCTTCAATGGGAGGTGCAGCAGCCATTGATTTCACTCTCAATTATCCCGAAGCTGTGAAACAATTAGTGTTAATAGATAGCGCAGGTTTTGCCATCAGTTCTAATAAGGGAAAGTTTTTAATTCCTCCTTTAGGGTATCTGGCAACTTCATTTTTACGCAATCCCAAAATTCGCCAGCGAATTAGCGTCAATGCTTATTTCGATAAAAATTTGGCTTCTCAAGACGCTCAAACTTGTGCTGCTTTGCACTTGGAAATGCCCAACTGGAATCAAGCTTTAATTGCGTTTACCAAAAGCGGCGGTTACGGAGGTTTTGGGGAAAAATTATCGCAAATTCAGCAGCAGACTCTGATTTTGTGGGGAAAACAAGACCGGATTTTGGGGACGGCGGATGCGGAAAAGTTTGCAAGGGCGATCGCCAATTCTCAACTAATCTGGATACCCGACTGCGGGCACGTTCCCCACTTAGAAAAGCCACAGACTACAGCGCAGCATATTTTAGAATTCATCACCCAAAGCGGACTCACGAAAAAAAATTAAACCTAGGGTGCGCTGCAGCGCACCTTACATATATGTTTTCCCTGGAACATTTGGTATAGTTTGAGGTCAAATAGACAGGTTTCAAACTTTGGGCAAATACTTTTGTACGATCGTCCATCCTGTGAGCAACACAGTCACAAATCCCCCACACAAGGCCAAATTAGTGCCGATATGGAGGGGACGCGCCCAAGGATGTTTAGGACCAATTTGCAGCCCGCTTCCCACAGAAACCAACACCAAAGCCACAACAGCTAACCCCGCCGGTAAATGAGCCGAGTGACCCAAATTGCCGTAGTATCCTAGCGTACCGACTACACCAATTCCCAGCAGTAAAATTACCAAAGTCGCCATCCCCGCACCAGTGGCTAAATGAAAGGGACGCAGCCATTTTGGGCGGGGTTGTTTGGTACTCCTAGCGGCAAACATCCACGTTCCAGTAACGGCCAGCAACAGGTAAGCCAACAGGGCAACACCCATTGACCAAGCCGCTATTTTCCACAACCACAAGAAAGAAGGCAGATTCATCGGTTGCATCCCTAATTAGGATTTTCCACAAAAGGTTTCTTTCCGATTTTACCTGGACTTGAAAGCAAAAATGAATTATTTTGAGAGAAACTGCGATCGGACTATCCACAAATGGCATCCGTCTTGCCTGGAAGTCAAACGCACTTTCTCTGATACTCAGCTTAATTTACGCTAGAGATTTGTCGCTGCCATTTTTAGGAGCCACCTTCCCATTTTAGATTGGTGGTTTTGCTGTCCATGAAAGGCATTTTATAAAACCCTAATTTTTGTTCTAAGATTAATCGGAAAAAAGGCAAACCTTCAATCAAATATCTTTTCCACAACCTTCTCGGTTCACTTAACAGTCGGTACGCCCATTCTATGCCGACTTCGCTCATCCATTTGGGAGCTCTGGCTTTGCAACCAGCTTCAAAATCAATGGTTGCACCTACGGCTAAGAAAATTTTGACGTGTGTTAATTTGCTCCTGTATTTAACCAGCCACTTCTCTTGCTTGGGTGCTCCCACTCCTATAGCCAGAACTGTCGCTCCTGATTTATTGATCGCGTCAATTATTGTTTCACATTCTTCCTCATTTTTTTCAAAGCCAAAAGAAGGAGAAAGTGCTTCAACCACTATTTCTCTACCAATTTTTTGGTTAATTTTTTCCTGGGCTTGCCTAGCAATACCTTCAGCAGCTCCTAGCAAAAATATTTTAATCTTCTCGTTATCTTTGTGATACATATAAAATGCAGGGAACAAATCAGAACCAGAAATTTTTTCTTTGAGAGGAGTACCCAAAAACTTGGAGGCATACATCAATATTTGACTGTCGCAGACTCTATAAGTAGATGTATTGTAAGCTTCATAGAAGTCGCGGTCATACTGCAACTTAATCAAGTGATCTACATTGGGTGTAAATACGACACCACCTTCGCAGTCGAGTTTTTCAAACAACTCTGTGATTGACAAGTTATCTATCGAGACATTCAATAAATTAACGGTTTTCATTTATGATTCCCTTCCCACTTTATATTAAACTACAACTCAAACTACTATTATAACCCACCATTCAGTTTCGTGTTTTAACTACCTAGGTGCTTCGGTGAACATACTTTTCTCAGTATATCCTCCTAAACCCTGCGTGTCTAGTGAGGATTTTTAAAGATTATGTAAAGAATCATCTCGTTTTAGAAAAAGTGTATAAAGCCCACTTTTAAGTTTATAACTCGCAACACAGTTTCAAGAAAAAAGCCATCCAGTGCTAATACTTGTTGAAGCATTGCCAATGATATCAAATTCGGTTGGATCGCAATTATTCATCTTTCTGTTCTCTTCCTCTGTATTCTCTGCGTCAAGATCGGTTTAATCATTCCCATGCAACCGGATTTGATATGAATGTAAAAAAGAGTTTATGAGGTTAAAATTTTAACCTAGTGACAAATATCTGGCAGCTTCAGAACTGCATTTCATCCAAAAGTGGTAGATTTTTTAGTTTTTGTCTCCAGGGAAGGCAAGATAGTGTCAAGCTTGAAGTGAAGGAGCGATCGCCTTCATGAAAATCATCCTGATTTTTGGTGAACCAGCGCCTGTCTTCTTGGTGGCGAACCGGTTTTCTTGGCCTTAAGACTTTCTGGAGCTTTTAAGACCAGACCCGCTATTCCTCCAGCAATCATCGCAAAAATCGGGTTAGTCATAGCGTTCAAAACACAGTCAAACATGTACATAGTTAAGGCTACTCCCAGGGCTGCAGCGGGTGCTACCTTGGGATTAGACCAGGTTCTGGCGGGATATTTAAACACGCAAAAGACAATAACAGGAAGTAATAATGAAGAAAATAAACTAACTAAACCGAGTGCACCGTTGACACCAAAGGCAATAATCCATAAGCTGTCGGTGACCGAGATATCATTACCGTACTCGTCGTACACGCGGTTTCCGCCGGAATCTCCCCAGCCAAACATAAATCTTTGCCGCGCCTTTTCCCCCAATATCTCTTCATTGTCAAATCTAAACTTCAAAGAGGCGGCTCGTTCTTCGCCAAATACTGGAGTGATGAAATTAATCACGTCTTTGCTCGAAAATTGACCCGATGCAGCTACGTACAGATAAAACACTATATATCCAATTATCAAGAGCAAGGGCAAAGAGGTGCGAAACCACTTGGCAGAGAATAATACGAGCAACGCCATTGCAAATAAACTGTAGGCGCCAGTAGAACGGCACAGGAAAAAAGCGATAGTTAATATAATTGCTAAAGTCTTGATGTTACGGCCCATAAACTTTTTGAGCGTCCCAGTTTGCCAGAGCCAAAGAGCAATTAAGGCGGCTGTCATCATCCACAGGCCCACCATCAAACCGTGCTGCATAAATACTACCGGTCTCCACCCCCCCATACGCCTTGCTTGACCCCAGTCCTCAAAGGCATTGACCCCGTAAATCATTTGGTGCAGAATTGGGCCCCTAACCCCTTCAATTAAAGTAAAAGGAATGTAGGCCAACCCACCGGCAAAAATCCCGATCGCCAATTGTCGCAGCCCATCTAAATTACCCACATACAAGCGTCCTAAAAAATAAGGCAGACCCCAAGTAACGATTTGCTTGATAGTCGGAGAAAGCGGGCTGCCGCCATTACTAACTTGTGAAATAATTGGACACAAACACAAAATTACCATTGGCACGTCCAGCCAACCGGGCTTAAAAGATGTGAGGCGCGCAGGATCGTAGATAAGAGTCCCCAGCAAAATGCCGTAGCAAGCTGCGGAAATTTTTGTATACGGTGGCAGTAGGGGGATAGGATAAGAAGCTTGCGGCAAAAACAGCCAGGCTGCAACAAAACTTATAATTACCGCCCGCTGAGCCGGAAACCTCACAAACAGGTAAAAAACGACTGGAATAAAGCCGAACATAGCAAGTGGGATTAATGCAGCCATAGGTCTTTTTTGGCAGTAAAATTATAGAAAGACAACTCAATTGCCCAAGAAAAATTCTCGCTTAAACGATCGCCCAACCCCAATCTTTTAAATCAACCTCAATTTTACGTCTTGTTCGTTAATTGTGCCTGACGTTCCAAAGCGGTGTATAGTGCCGCCTCGAAGAGATTAGTTGCATCCTCCCCAGTATCATTTATCACCTTTTCCCAAGCAGTCTCGGACATTGCGCGCCCTTCGGCATCAGGCAAGTGACAAATCTGCTCGATCGCTTTTCCCATATCCTCTGGGTGTTCTGGCTTGACAAGTCTGCCACCCCCGCCAGCAAGCAAGTAGTTCCGCAGCCGCACCAGCATGAGTGGCGATGACTGGAGTGCCACAAGCCATAGCTTCTAAAATTGGCAAGCCGAAGCCTTCGGATCTGCTGGAAAACGGCCAAGCATAGCATTTGCTGTAAAATTCTTTTAGTTGGTCTTGAGTAGGTGCTTTATTATACTCCGTGCCATCAGGCCGCAAATTGGGAGGAGGAGTATGGCCGGAACCAAAGGCAACTAAAGGAAGATTGGGAAATTTTTTAGCAGCTATAGAGAAAGCTTTCAGGGCACTATCGCAGCCTTTCCAGGGAGTTGTAGTATAGTACATCCCGACTGTGGGAACTAATTGCTTGCCTCGCGGCTGCTTCGCTCGGGACTGGGGGTCGTAAAACTGTTTGGTGTCCACCGTAGGAGGGACAAGAGATACAGACAAATTGCCGTATTCATTGCTAGCGATGTCGGCCAGCCACTGGGCCACAGCGATTTTGTGCCTCGGCAGCCGCCAAGTTGCCTCTACTCGACCTTTTGGTACGTAGTCAAAAGCCTCATAATCTTGGAGAAAATATACTTTCGTTCCTTGGCTGGGAGAGAGTTTTGCCACCCACTCGGCATTTTCCCACCAAGTAGCCATGACAATATGGGCATTAGGTACATCAAGGTCAGTAATTGGACGGTTGGTTTCGATAACTCGACTTTTGAGATCCACTTTATCAAAGTGAGACTTTTGTGTCTTGGGAGCGGACTCCCAACCCCAACCCCTCAGCAGCGATCGCAATTGTTGGAGAAAAGTCGGTTGCAGCGGGGGCATAGAGACGATAAATATTTTGTGTCCTCGCTTTTGGAGAAGTTCTGTGTAGATAGATAACACCCTCATACCCCCTGTAAGACTCAGGGTAGGCAGGACAAAAGTAATTTTCATATAGATACGGAAGATTGATACTGGTTAAAACTCCTCCTTTCCATAACTGCAAGTTGGCACTTACCAGCCTCTGTTTGGGTTGGGTGCGCGGTGGGGATCTCTGCTGGAGGCGATCGTAACTCGATAGTCGAGCCGATCTTACTTTGTCGTCAGGGACTTTCCCCAATTACAAATCGGCAGATGTTTGACGACTACACAAGTTTAACCTGTAACGGAGGCAGCCTTAAAACCTCCGTTGCTCTCTGGTTCAGAGTTTGGCAGATCAATTTATAACCAGTATTCCCTCGTCGCTGCGGTTAGAATTCGTCTCTAGACTGCTGGGTAGAAAATAGGACAGGGGCGATTTTATTTGTGGCAGAACCACCCCACCAAACTATATTGAGTTTCTCCCCAGAATCCGGCGCCGAAAACGCCCGTAGCGCCGAATTTCAAATGGCGGCGCGGCACTTAGCATCCAACCGCCAATTTTTCGTAGGGAGAAAAGGAATCTACGTTAACGTCGCGGTCTTTAGATTTGTCTACAGCAACTTTCAATGCCGCTTCAAAATGATCCGTGGCATCTTCCCAAGTATAATTGTTCACCTTGGCATAGGCGGCTTCCGACATGGCTTGCCACTTGGAATTTGGCATCTGACAGATACGCTCTATGGCTTTTGCCATTTCTTCGGGATCTTCTGGTCTTACAAGTATGCCAGTACCGCCGCTCAAAATTTCAGGAGCAGCGCCTGCTGGGGTACTGATGACGGGAGTGCGGCACGCCATCGCTTCGATAATGGGCAAGCCGAAGCCTTCTGAGCGGCTCGCCAGCAGCCAAGCATCGCATTTGCTGTAATAGTCTTTGATTTTGTCTTGGTCGGGTTGAATTACATACTCGGCATTGGCCGGTAAGGGCAATTCCGAGGATGGGGCCCCTGTACCGAAGGCAACCAGACGCAGGTTGGGGATCTTTTCTGCAGCTAGGGAAAAAGCTTTGAGGGCGATGTCGGTTCCTTTCCAGTAGATTGTAGAGTACATTAGGCCAACTGTAGGAACCGATTGTTTGTTGCGAGGACAGGCGTAAAATTGCTTGGTGTCCACGGTAGGAGGAGCTAAGGAAACTTCGCGATCGCCATATTTAGTCCGAGCTAGATCAACTAACCACTTAGAGATCGTAATTTTGTGCATCGGCAGCATCCAAGTTGCTTCTACTCTACCTTGAGGTAGATAGTCAAAAATTTCGTGGTGCTGGATAAAATAAGCTTTTGCTCCTTTTCTAGGAGAGAGTTTGGCTACCCACTCGGCGGTTTCCCACCAGGTGGCAACTACTACGTCAGCGTCAGGTACATCTTTGTCTTCTACCGGGCGGTAGCGATCGGTAATTTTGTGTTCTACACCTAAGTTATCGAAAAATGAGGGTTCGTTTTCAGGTGTGGAAATCCAACCGCGCCCTCGCAGCAGCGACTTGACTTGCTGGCGCATACTCGGTTGCGGGTGGGGTAAAGAGATGACGAACACGGAGTGTCCTCGCTTTCTCAAACGTTCTGCGAAAATAGATACTACTCGTATTCCACCAGCCAGAGACACAGTAGGAAGCACAAAGGTGATTTTCATTTTTAAGTCCCGCTGACGACTTTAACTCGCTTTCGGCGCTGCTACCAGCGCTGATATTAGAGCCCAAAAGGAAAGAGGGGCGGGTGAATATTAATTACCGCTTTCCTGGTGTGTACATAGAATGCAACCGATCAACTGTTTGCAACACCCCAATATGTATCTGCCAAAAGTTCACTGTCATTGCATTGATAATAAGGATTGATGTGCTCGCGAAACAGTTCCCAGAGGGATAATTTTCAGGTCATGGAAAGTTACTCCTAAAGATAGATACCTCATCTAATATGAGCTTTCTTCGCGACAAACACCAAGCTCGACAACACCCTCTGTTCAAGATAACATCATTTGCTATCCAACAGACAGGGATGTACGGGAAACCGAATATTAGCCAACTTTTAAGGTGGGAGATAAAGGTAGCATTAGCAACAATATTCAGTAGATTGAAATCGCCTTTGGCAAAATTTTATACAGATTCCAAAGGGGAATTCTTACCTTGAGAATGTTAATTGCCCCATGGAACTAACAGATATAAATACCAATCAGTAGCTGTGATTTTTGGGTAACTGTGCTGTCGGTATTGCTTGATACAAGCTCCGATTTTGTCAAAATTCAGAGATGGTGGTTTTCTCAGATACGTACAGGGGCGCGATCGCGCGAATGACCGTTGTGGACGTGCGAATGAGGGGAGAAACCCTGTTTTTCAAGAGATATCCCTCGCCCTCAGTTGTCGTATGTTCCTGAAAAAAGATGGTTGAGGCGTCCACTGTTTGAAAAAATAGGTTTCCCAATCGTGCTACAGAACATAGAGTTTCACAGATATAAATTTAATTAGGTGCCTGAGTTTTAAATGTGTTAATAAAAGGCGATCGCATGAAAAAGTTGCCAAAAGAGACTGCCACTGCGGAGCCGGGTATATGTAGCATCCCTGCCCAAGTCGTGTATAAGTAATTACCGTAAAAAAAATCAGTAGCAAATTATCACATGACCCTATCAAGATCAAAAGAACACTCAAGGTTAATCGGCCTATATTGTGTACACCTTAACTCCTAAGCACTAGCAGCGGCTTCGTGGTATGTATCAAACGATTTCGCGTACAAAAAATTTCATGTTATGAAATCATCATTTTTCCTGACTTTGCAATTCTGGATGACCATCGGTTTGCTCTTGGGGGCCCGGCCGCCGATGCTTGCAGCGATATGTTGGTCAGTTTTCATGCCGCTAAAATTATGCGATCGCAAGCAAAACCAAAGCTATAATTAACAGCAGAGGCCTTAACGGAAAGCATCTGCCGGTGGGAAGATATGAACGTTCGATTATTGCACAGCATCAGTCAATAACCCAGTACAATCAGCATCAATGCCAGCAAACACTTGTCGCTGCTAGTTGGCATTAACCGCAGCTACAGCCACATATACCTTGCAAAAGCTTACAATTTATCAGGGTGCATTATCGCCTGCTGCAGTAGCACGCCGCCCGGATGATGGGGGGAGAGATTAATCTGGAGAGTGAGTTGGGCAAAAGGTCAGTTTTTACTGTATAATTGCCAGGAATAGTCGCTGAAAAAGCAGCTAGTTAAAGAGGATTTGCCAACCAATACTTGCCAGGGCAAAATCTGCGATCGCGTGGCTGATATAACTAGGCCAAAGTGAACGATAAGTTAGATAAGACTTAGACCAAATTATCCCGGCAGTGAAGACAGCTAAGGAACCTAAAATCACAGCCTGCCAGTCGCTGTAAGCTGCTATTACAAAAATGTGGTGGATCGTGAAAAATAGCGAACTCAGAAATATTGCTTTTGTTCCCGGTATGAGAATCTGGCACTTGTTGCAGACAAACCACCGCCAAGTAAATTCTTCAATCAGTGAGTTAACTACCACAAAATATGCTTCTACAATCAAGTAAATAGTAGGGCTGCTAATACCTAATTGGTGCGATTTTTCTTTGGCAACTACAGGCTCGATCCAGTGCTGACCAAAAAGGCTATAGATACCCAGAATTACCGCAAACATGAATATTCCCCAAATAGCTCCAGCCAGCAATTCTTGGCGCTTGGGCAGGGATAAAAGCAGCTTTTCGCGATCGACAAAAACAGACCATGCGATCGGAAAAACCAGTAACCAAACTTGACAAAAGACTGACAGTGTTTGTCCCCAGCTTCCAGGGGCAATATACAAGGCTGCTATGATACCAATACTAGCCGCAGGAACAAGCAGTGTTAGAGCCAATAGTGCTGTTTGGCGATCGCCCATATCTAACATTTTTTACGCTTATTTTTAAAATTGGATTGATATCAAAGGTAAAAGCGGGGCCACTGCGGACAGGCGATACCACTTTCAAAAAACAATATAACTGTAGACCAGTAATCCCAACCTTTATGCAGTAATTCATTCCCCATTTTAAAATCTAAAATGGTATGAGTTTTGTGTCGCTTATAAAAGTGGTGCTTATTTGTGGCGTCGAAAAATATGCAGTTGCACAAAATTGAAGACTCCGCCCTAAAGGAGTTTTTGTGGCAACAAAGTCTTTATTCCAGCACAATTTGATAATCTGTTGGCATTGGGGACTCCAAATACCATAATATGATTAAATCCCTAGTAGTTGTGTATTTTGGCTGAATGACGATCGCAATTGATTTTGGAACTAGCAACACCGTCGTCGCTCGCTGGAATCAAGTCCTCCAGCAGCCCGAAACTTTGAAATTACCGGGATTGTCGGCAATCTTGGCTCAAAACCCGCCCTTAATTCCCAGTTTGCTCTACGTTGAGGACGCTGTGGCAAATAAAGTAATACTCGGTCAGCAAGTCCGCGACAGAGGCCTTGATTTGAGTGGAGATTCTCGGTTTTTCCGCAATTTTAAGCGAGGAATTGGCACATCAGTTCAGGGTTTTGTGCCGGAACTTGACGGGCAACTTATTACTTTTGAACAAGTAGGTGAGTGGTATTTGAGCCAAATTGTGAACTCAATTCGCCAACTGCCTTTGCCGATCGATTCTTTGATTTTTACTGTGCCGGTAGATAGTTTTGAAGCTTACCGCCATTGGTTGGGCAAAGTGTCTCAATCTCTGCAAGTAGAACAGGTGCGGATGTTGGACGAACCTACGGCGGCTGCTTTGGGTTACGGTTTAGCCGATCGCGAAAATCTGTTAGTCATTGATTTCGGCGGCGGAACTCTAGACCTTTCTTTGGTGCGTTTGGACGCTTCCTCCGACAAAAAGCCCCTCGGTTTTATTCTCAAGTGGGGCGAAAAGCTATTAGCTGAATCTTCAGCGCAAAAAACAAAAGTTGCCCGGGTTTTGGCTAAAGCCGGACAAAATTTAGGCGGTTCTGATATTGATAATTGGCTGGTTGACTATTTTGTTAAAACAAAAGGGCTGGCAAAATCTCCGATTACAACGAGATTGGCAGAACGGTTAAAGATTCAGTTGTCTTTAGTGAATCAGGCAGTTGAGGTTTATTTTGATGACGAAAACTTTGAGAGTTACGAATTAGAATTAGACCGAACTCGTTTTGAATCTATCCTCGCTGAACATCAGTTTTTTGACAAACTCGACGAGTGCATGAATCAAGTATTGCAGCAAGCGCGGCGTCAAGGCTTAGAAATTGGGGATATCGATGCAGTTTTGCTAGTTGGCGGTACTGTACAAATTCCCGCTGTCGGGCGTTGGGTGGAGCAATATTTCGAGCCCGCAAAAATTCGCTGCGACAAACCCTTTGAGGCGATCGCCCAAGGTGCTCTGCAACTGAGTCAAGGGCTAGAAATAAAAGATTTTCTCTATCACAGTTACGGAATTCGCTACTGGAACCGCCGCGACAATTGCCACAGTTGGCACAGTTTAATCAAATCCGGCCAGTCTTATCCGATGAGCCAACCGGTAGAATTAGTCTTGGGGGCTTCTTTAGAAAATCAGCCAAGTATAGAATTAATTATCGGCGAATTGGGAGCGGAAACTGGTGGGACGGAGATATATTTTGACGGCGACAGACTAATTACTCGCCAACTCGCGGGCCAAACATCGGTACAGCCCTTAAATGATAAAGAAGGAGCCCGCAGCATCGCTCAATTGACGCCGCCTGGGTATCCGGGGAGCGATCGCATAAAAGTTTTGTTCCGCGTTGACGAACAGCGCTTTTTGCGAATTACCGTCGAAGATTTGTTGACCAATGAAACTTTGTTAGAGGATAAACCAGTGGTGCAGCTAAGTTAAGGAGAGACTTTACAGGTAAGGTGCGCTTCGGCGCAACCTACGGATTGCCTTCATAACAAATTGTTAATAGCAGATGAACTACAAACTACAATCTCCACTCTCTCCAGAACTAGAAAAGTATCGCGACAGAATCGAAGCTACCATTAAACCTTACATCGAAATCCAAACCCAGAATAATGATGACGTTAATTGGTGGCAGAGTAAATTTGGGGGATTACCTTATTTACCTAAAGGCTTTGAATATCCCAAAACTTGTGACGGTAAATATTTATTTTTGCTAGCGCAACTCAACTTTGATGAAATACCGCCTTTAGAGGGTTTTCCCGATCGGGGTATCTTACAGTTCTATATAGCCGACGATGACCTATATGGTTTAGATTTCGGCAATCCCGCCAATCTAGATAATCCCGCACTCGAAGACAGATTCAAAATAATCTATTTTCCTCAGCCAGACTTCACAGTTGAAAACATGATTACCAATTATGATTTTTTGCCGGAACTAGAAAATTTTCCTGTTCGTGGCTGTTGCAGCTTGCAATTTACTAAAAAATATGCGCCGCTTAGTACCAATGACTACCAATTTATTGAACTATTAGGAGAAGAAATTAACGAGTTATTTATGAACCCAGAAATTGAGGATGAGTACCGAGAAATATCGAATTCCTTTGGTCATAAAATAGGTGGTTATCCATATTTTACACAAGACGACGTAAGAAAATATAATAGTAACTCCGATCAAAAACAAAAGCCGGATATTCTTCTATTCCAAATGGATACCGATTGCAATGAGACAGTAGATATCATGTGGGGAGACAGTGGTGTAGGTAACTTTTTTATTGATGAATCAGCACTCAGAGAATTATATTTTAGTAAAGTTTTATACAATTGGGATTGTTGTTAAAAGCAGCAGTTAAGTAAGCACACCTAAAAAAACATAATATCCAGAACCCCGACTTCTTTAAGAAGTCGGGGTTCTAACAGATTGAATAGTGTTTGACTATGCCCAAGGCCCAATGCCCAATGCCCTAAACCTGAGATTTGTGTACCACCACGGGTGTTCCCACCGAGGCCCATTCAAATAGCCATTTAGCGTGATTGACAGCTACATTTGTGCAGCCGTGAGTAACGGGATTGCCAAACAAATTGTGCCAGTAAGCGCCGTGAATTGCCATGCCTCCGTCGTAATACATTGTATAGGGAACGTCCGGCACGTCGTAGTCCGGCCCAGTCATTCTAGTAACGCGGTGTTTGGTTTCAACGGCAAAGGTTCCCGTGCGGGTGGGAGTCGATGATTTGCCGCTGGAAATAATCACCGCGTAAACGGGTGTATTTCCTTCCCAAGCTATTAACCTTTGTCTTGACAAATCTATTTCAATCCAGCGTTCGCTGGATTGCTGCAACAGCATAATTTTATTGGCAATTATGTTGTGTTCTTCGCTGGCCAATGCGGTCATTGAACCGCCGCAGAATGTAGCAAAAGTGAGGGCGCAGCCGGCACAGAAAGTTCCAGCGCGGCGGAAGTAAGTTGAGTTGATAATGCTGTTCATTTCTCACACCTCGTACTATTTTAGATTTTAGGTTTTAGATTTTAGATTGGCTTGTCCTATTTTAGATTTTAGATTTGAAATGTTGGATTGGGAAACTGGACTTAACAAGTTGTTAAGTTTTGGGTAAGATCTCGTGCAATTTGGGCGATCGCCCGCCAATCGCGATTTTCCACTAAGTGTTTAGGAAATAAATCTCCGGCCAAACCAACGGCGATCGCCCCGGCGTCAATAAATACTTTCGCATTTTCCAGCGTCACCCCGCCCGTGGGAATTAAAGGAATGTTTCCCAGGGGGCCTTGCAGGCTTTTCAGGTAAGCCGCGCCTCCCAAAGCCGATATCGGAAACACTTTAACGCAGGTAGCGCCTGCTTGCCACGCGGTCACAATTTCCGTAGGAGAAAAAGCACCGGGGACGATCGGCACTCCGGCATTAACTGCTGTTTTAATCATACTTAAATCGGTATGCGGAGTAAACAGAAACTGAGCACCGCAGTCGATTGCTTGTTGCAACTGTTCTAAATTTAATAAAGTGCCGGTGCCAATACTAAAAGTAGGGAATTCAGACCGGAGTTGGGGAATTAATTCAGCGGCTTTGTGGGTATTCCAAGTAATTTCAATAAACTGGATTCCGCCTGCTGCTACCGCTGATGCCATCTGCCAAGCAACTTCCTTATCTGAGGAACGGATGACTGCGATCGCCCGGTGTTTTTTTAGTAGTGTCAACCAAGATTGATGATTCATCCTAACTGATTTTGCCCCCAGATAATTCAATACAGTTCATATCGGAAGACCGAGCGGTTGAAACCGCATCTATACAAGCAAAACCCACCTCCGTGGGTTTCCGAGGGGGCGGTTAAAATTGCGTTATTTTCTTTACACCACAGGCGAGTGGACTGCGTTTGACTCGCTAGCTAGAGTAAGTCAAGCCTCAGCATCGCTCGGTTGTGCCATCCATATTACCGCCATTTGCATAACCTCGCTCTACCCGTTGTAATGAGCAACAACTTTAGTCACTTTTCCGGTTGAACTGACTTCCATAAACTCACCTGCCTTCGTGCCTTTTTGGTTGATGTAGTAAAGGACAACACTGGAAACTCCCCACATCACATCAAGCAACTCAAACTTGAGGTCAGGATAAACTTCCAGCCCCTTTTTGAAGTAGTTTCGTAGGGCTTCTTTGCCTGTCACTGTCCCAGATGGTTCGTTTAGCAGTTGCGCTGCGACAGGCGATATCAGAATTACATCTTCTGCGTAATGGGACATGATTCGATCGAGGTTATGAGTATTCCAAGCTTCAACCCAATCAAGTGCAAGTTCACGCGCTCTATCTTCAGTGACGATCATGGTTTGCTACTCCAATGCTTTTTTTGGCTGCTTCCTGTGTGCCCACAAAAAAATCGGGGCGATTCCAGACAATCCCAGAATCACCCCAATTATCGATTTCAAATTTTAGATTAAATCTAAAATCCCAAATCTAAATTGTAAAATCGATTAGGCGATCGTCGCCATTTTCACATCGCTATTAGCTAACAAATTTTGCAATTCATCCGCATCCACCGTTTCCTTTTCAACTAGCATATCTGCCAAAGCATTAAGGACGTGGCGGTTGCCGACGAGTACATCTTTAGCGCGGCGGTAAGCTTGTTCTACCAACAAACGCACTTCATCATCGATCGTCGCTGCGGTTTCTTCAGAGAAATCGCGTTCAGCCATGATATCGCGACCCATGAACATATTGCCTTGTTGGCGACCGAGAGCCACAGGGCCTAGCCGATCGCTCATTCCGAAGCGAGTCACCATTTGGCGCGCTACTCTTGCCACTTGCTGCAAGTCGTTCGACGCACCGGTTGTTACTTCTTCTTCGCCGAAGACAATCTCTTCAGCAATGCGGCCGCCCAAAGCTACCGCCATTTGATTTTGCAAGTAAGACCGAGAATACAAGCCAGAATCCATCCGATCTTCGCTGGGTGTGAACCAAGTCAAACCGCCAGCGCGGCCGCGGGGGATAATGCTAATTTTCTGCACAGGGTCATAATCGGGCATCAGCGCGCCGACTAAAGCGTGACCGGCTTCGTGGTAAGCTACCAAAGTTTTGCGCTTTTCGCTCATCACGCGGTCTTTCTTTTCCGGGCCTGCGAGCACGCGGTCGATCGCATCGTTGACTTCATCCATCGAGACTTCGGTCAAGTTGCGGCGGGCGGCTAAAATTGCTGCTTCGTTGAGTAGGTTGGACAAATCCGCACCGGTGAAACCGGGTGTCCGGCGGGCGATTTTTTCCAAATCCACGTCTTTCGACAAAGTTTTGCCGCGGGCGTGAACGTTGAGAATTTCTAGGCGGCCTCCGAAGTCGGGGCGATCGACTACAACTTGGCGATCGAAGCGACCCGGACGCAGCAGCGCCGCATCGAGTACATCGGGGCGGTTCGTGGCAGCAATCAAAATGATGCCAGTATTACCCTCAAAGCCGTCCATTTCAGTCAGCAACTGGTTGAGGGTTTGTTCCCGTTCGTCGTTACCACCGCCCAAACCAGCGCCCCGCTGGCGGCCTACGGCGTCAATTTCATCGATAAATACGATACAAGGAGCGTTAGATTTAGCTTGTTCAAACAAGTCGCGGACGCGCGAAGCACCGACGCCGACGAACATTTCCACAAATTCTGAACCGGAAATCGAGAAGAAGGGAACGCCTGCTTCTCCAGCAACTGCTTTTGCCAGCAGGGTTTTGCCTGTTCCGGGAGGGCCGACCAGCAGCACGCCTTTGGGGATTTTTGCTCCGACTGCGGTGAAGCGGTCTGCATTTTTCAGGAAGTCCACGACTTCTGCGAGCTCTAGCTTGGCTTGTTCGATGCCGGCCACGTCGCCGAAAGTCACCTGAGTTTGTGGCTCCATTTGGACTCTAGCTTTGGATTTGCCGAAGTTCATGGCTTGGTTGCCGGGCCCGTTTTGGGCGCGCCGCACCAGGAAAAACAGTCCGACCAAAAGCAAAATCGGGAAGAACAGGCTGCTGAGGGCTTTTACCCAGAAGCCTTCGTCGCTTTGGGGAAGAACTGAAATATCTACGTTATTTTTGGTCAGGATGTTGATCAGTTCGGGGTCGTTCGGCAGGTTAACGAGTACCTTGTTGCCGTCCTGGGCTGTGACCAGGGCTTTGCTGCGATCGGAACTGATATTTATTTTGTCTACTCTCTTGCCTTCGACTTCCTGAATGAATTGACTGTACTTCCAAACTTCGCGGCTTGGGGGCTGTTTGTCAAAAAAAGCCGTTGCTAAGGCAATGACTACAATAGCCAGCAGTGCGTACAGGCCAGCGTTTCTCCACCGTTTATTCACCGAGGTCGATCCTCCTAATTTTTAGTCCCTGTGATTTGGGAATTTTTATTTATGTTCATCAATCTTAACGTAATTGTAACTTGTTTTTGTGTGGTGAGGAATCCCGGCCATGCTGTGGCGGTCTGAGGTCGCGGGAACGGAACTGCCCTGGGCGGCGTCAGGAGATTCGGGTGTTGTCCTAATTTTTGGGTATCTTCTTACACTATAAGGCATAATTTGTCAAGATTATCAAAACTGGTGGCGATCGCGTTAATCCCTTTTTCGGTTAAATAGCCATGCAGAAACCGGGTTTGTTGACGGAAATACTGCACTTGAGTCTTTAAAAAAAGTGAAAAACCCGGTTTATTTGGTAGTTACGCGTAAGTTCTCTTAAACTGTTAGGTAAGGTAAAGTAGGACTGACCCAGAAACCAAGTGTGTTTACCACAAATCGTCATTTACCCCAATAGTCTGATCTCAAAAATCTGCTTTCTTTCGTAACTAAATTTAACTTCAGGTTTTTTTTTAGAAAACGCATTCCCAGATTAATCACACAATGAATTAAGGAGAAAATTTTATCATGACTTCAGAAATTAATAAAATCATTCCCGCAGAAATTAAGTACGATCAATTTTATCAGGCTATTAAACAAATAGCCAAACAAGAAGATATCAAAACCATTTTAGAAATAGGGTCATCTTCCGGTGAGGGAAGTACAGAAGCATTTGTCACAGGAATTAGAGAAAATCCCCATCATCCTCAACTTTTTTGCATGGAAATTTCCCAGGCAAGATTTACCGCACTACAAAACAGATATGCTAAGGAAGGCTTTGTAAAATGTTATAATGTTTCATCAGTAGGAATGAACAAATTTGCTCAAGAAAAAGAAGTTCTTAATTTTTATAATTCTTACCAAACAGCACTTAATCAATACCCCATAGAACGAGTATTAGATTGGCTCAAACAAGACCTAAAATATCTTCAAAATTCTGGAGTATCTCAGGCAGGAATTAAGCAAATAAAATCAGAAAACAAAATCATTTTTTTTGATGTTGTCTTAATAGATGGTTCTGAATTTACCGGGGAAGCTGAATTAGATGAAGTCTATGGCGCTAAATTTATATTGCTAGATGATATTAATACCTTTAAAAATTATAATAATTACCATAAACTTCTCAAAGATCCCAACTATAAAATCGTAGAACAAAGCTTTTCGATTCGGCACGGTTATGCGATTTTCAGAAAATTAGATTCCGCCGTAGCAGGCTCAAGCTCTTTGTCTGAAAATTATATCGCTCTCATTCCAGCAGAAATCAAAAATGACGTCAGCTCAAAGGATTTATCGAATCCCCTCGCTTCTAGAACATCATATCCAAGCGGGTTCAGACCGATGAGTCAGTCATTATCAAACCTTTCGATGAAAAATTCAAATGCCATTGAGTCCCTTTTTGAGAGCGGAAAGCCTATTAAGCTGGAGCTAGGGGCTTCAGAAAAAAGAATGGAAGGGTGGACGACAATTGATCTAGATCCTAGGAGCGATTTATGTCTTGATTTATCACAACCCCTTCCTTTCCCAGACAATTGTGTAGAGCAAATATATTCATCTCATTTATTAGAACACTTCTCTTACCCCTGCCCTATGGTTAACTTGCTCTCTGAATGCTATCGAGTCCTAAAACCAGGAGGAGTATTCAAAGTAGCAGTACCCAACGCGAGGATATATATAGAGGCTTATGGGAAGCCAGAAAGCTTTGACGCGCAAAAACATTGTCTTTATAAGCCAGCATTTCACTATCATTCAAAAATAGACTTCATTAACTATATTGCGTACATGGACGGTCATCACCGCTTTCTGTTCGATGAAGAAAACCTCCCCAAGATTATTGCTAATGCTGGATTTGAAGATGTCAGACTAAGATCCTTTGAACTAGGCTTAGATTTAAAAGCAAGGAAGCATGAGTCCATCTATGTAGAGGGTACAAAACCTCTGGCGGGTACAAAGCTCCTGAGCGTTCACTTTTTCACTATTGTCCTTAACGGTGAACCGTTCATCCGTTATCATATTGATGTCTTGAAAAAATTACCCTTTCGATGGCACTGGCATATTGTCGAGGGGGTGGCAGATTTAAAACATGATACGGCTTGGAGTGTCACTCTGGGCGGTAATATTTCTGATGAGGTTCATCGCGAGGGGCGCAGCCTGGATGGGACTACCGAATATTTAGATGAACTGGCTCGTCTCTATCCCCAAAATATTAGCATTTATCGTAAGCCAGAAGGCGAATTTTGGGAAGGGAAACGAGAAATGATAAATGCTCCTCTTTCCCGGATTTCTGAAGAGTGTTTATTGTGGCAAATTGATGTAGATGAACTCTGGACTTTTGAGCAGATTTGCAAAACTCGACAGATGTTTATTGAACATCCTGAAAAAACAGCGGCTTTTTATTGGTGTTGGTATTTTGTTGGGGAAAATTTAGTTATTAGCACTCGTAATTGTTATGCAAATAATCCTCAATATGAATGGCTACGCACTTGGCGTTTTAAACCAGGTATGGTATGGGCAACCCATGAACCGCCCAGATTAGCGGAACCCTTACCTAACGGTAAATGGCGCGATGTCGCGTTTGTTAATCCTTTTCAACATCAAGAAACCGAAAAAGAGGGGTTAGTTTTCCAACATTTTGCCTACGTTACCCCGAATCAATTGCGCTTTAAAGAGCAATATTATGGTTATAAAAATGCGACTTCCCAATGGTTAAATCTGCAACAACAGACTCAATTTCCTGTCTTATTGCGTCAATACTTTGATTGGGTTAAGGATGAAACTCAAGTCAATAGCGTGATCGCTTGTGGAGTAGAACCCCTTGCACAACGAGATATTAGTACAAAAAATTGGCACTTTAAAACTGTGTCTGCTTTACCTGCACTTGCTGTTAACCCTAGCCAAAAATATCCGACAATTCTCATTGATGGTGTATTTTTTCAACATAATAATACAGGCATTGCTCGCGTTTGGAAATCCCTCTGGCAAGAATGGGCAAATACGAACTTTGCTCAAAATATTATCATTTTAGATCGAAACGGAACTGCCCCAAAAATTACCGGTATCCGTTATCGAAATATTCCCCTTTACGATTATGGTAATACCGATCGCGATCGCGCGATGCTCCAACAAATCTGCGATGAAGAAAAAGCCGATTTATTTATTTCTACTTATTATACAACCCCTTTGTCAACGCGATCGGTATTCATGGCCTACGACATGATTCCAGAGTTGATGGGGCAAAATATTGGTCATTCCGAGTGGAGAGAAAAGCATTGCGGTATCCGCCACGCCTCGGCATACATCACCATTTCGGAAAATACAGCCCGCGATTTAATTAAGGTTTTTCCGCATATTTCTTCAAATTCTATCGCTGTAGCACACTGCGGAATTGATGCCAATTTTTCGCCAGCCGATAGAGAAGAAATTTCAGGCTTTAAGTCAAAATACAGCATTACCAAGCCCTATTTTCTTTTGGTAGGCGAAAGGGTAGGCTGGCATGGTTACAAGAACGGGATATTGTTCTTCAAAGCCTTTTCTCAACTTGCCAACAAGTTTGACTTTGATATAGTCTGTGCAGGTGGCAAACCTATATTAGAACCCGAGCTGGAATTGTACTGTTCTGGGAATACTGTCCACACGCTGCAACTAAGCGACAGCGAACTGAGAGCTGCTTATTCTGGTGCTTCAGTGTTAGTTTATCCGTCGAAATATGAAGGCTTTGGGTTGCCAGTCCTTGAGGCAATGGCTTGCGGTTGTCCAGTCATCACCTGTCCAAACGGCTCGATTCCAGAAGTAGCAGGACAAGCAGCGGTTTATGTAAACGGGGATGATGTTATTGGGCTTGTCAATGCTTTGCAGGAAATACAGAAGCCCGCTGTCCGCAACTCATTAATTGCGGCGGGGTTAGAGCAAGCTAAGAAGTTTTCCTGGTCGAAAATGGCTGCAATTGTTAGCTCAGCTTTGGTTCAAGTAGCTGAGCACGCACATTCGGAGAATGCTTCCGTTCAACAGCCAACTGATGGAGCCTTGCAGGGGGAATTAGGGAATGGTGAGAACTCGCAGCCTCTCCCCTCCGCTTTTAAAGTATCTGCGATCGTTTCTACTTACAATTCCGAAAAATTTATCCGCGGCTGCTTGGATGACTTGGTAGAGCAAACCCTGTACAAACAAGGCCAACTCGAAATCATAGTAATTGACAGCCGTTCCCAAGAAAATGAACAGTCTGTTGTGCGGGAATTTCAAGCGAAATATCCGAATATAGTGTACGATCGCACTTCTGACCGCGAAACACTATATGCAGCCTGGAATCGAGGCATTAAGATGTCGCGCGGAGCTTACATGACTAATGCTAATACCGATGACAGACATCGCCCCGATGCCCTAGAAATCATGGCGAAATACTTGGATGAAAATGCCACAGTAAGTCTGGTTTATGCTGACCAATTAATCACCAGCACAGCTAACGATACTTTTGCAAAAACCCAAGCACAAAAGCGCTGGAAGTGGCCAGCATTTGACTACAGCGAACTCGAACGGCGCTGCATTATTGGCCCTCAGCCGATGTGGAGAAAATCGCTGCACGAAAAACACGGCTATTTCCGAAGCGAATTTACGGCGGCTGGCGATTACGAATTTTGGCTGCGGATTGGCAAAAGCGAAAATATTGTGTACTTGCCAGAAATTCTCGGCTTGTACTACGAAAATCAACAAGGTTTGCAACATTCATCGCCAATATCGTACCAAGAAACTCGGCAAATATGGGATGAATATGGGATCACTCGCCGAGGTGTAAAACCAGCCACTACATTACCTGTTTCACTCTCTCCATCACAGCTAAATGCCATGCCCTACCGCACCTCCGCAGAAACACTCGTCAGCGTAATCATTCCCTGCTACAATCACGCAACTTTACTCAGAGAAGCTGTTGAAAGTGTTGTCCGTCAAACTTATCCAAACTGGGAGTGCATAATTGTCAATGATGGCAGCACCGATGATACCAGCAACTTCGCCAATTATTTAATTAAACTGTATCCTCAAAAATCGCTTCGCCTCATAGATAAACCCAACACGGGACCCGCTGATTCGAGAAATGTTGGCGTTCAGCAGTCGTCAGGAAAGTTTATTTTATTCCTAGATGCTGATGATAAACTTCATCCCAACTTTCTAGAGGAGTGCGTGGAAATTTTATTAGCAAAACCCAAGGTTGGTTTTGTCTACACAGATGTGCAGCACTTCGGAGCAAACTGCGATTTAGTTGTTCACGGTGACTTTGATGCGAATCGGTTTTTGAGAGACAATCAAGCCCCCGCTACTTCCCTATTTAGAAGGGAGATTTACGAGCAAGTAGGCGGCTTGAAAAAAGTGATGAAGCTGGGATGCGAAGATTGGGAATTTTGGGTTTCTGCCTATGAAAAAGGCTGGTTAGGCGATCGATTACCTAAGCCTTACCTCTATTACAGGCAGCACGGCGACGGCTCTAGCAGAACCCAAAAAATGGCTGGCGATCGCCCAAAATTAGACTTAATGAGAGCCACAATTATTCACCTCCACACTCAACTTTACAACCCAGAAGAAGTGCGTTGGTCACAGCAAATTTTGCAGCAACACGGCAATTTAATTGCTAACGAATTAGTTGAATTAAACAAACCCGAACAATTTTTAACTTTGCTGTCCCAATATGTGGGAGAGTATCAAAAAGACCAAGCTAATGAAGTAAACCTCGCTAACATCCGCCAATCTCGGCAGCAACTTGCCAATTATTGGCTGAATCTGCCTGCAGAACAAGTGGCAAATGCCTATGGCGGTGATGCAGGTAAGGCGCAGCAGCTACTGCTAAACAGCAATATCAAAGATGAAGCGCTGACAGATGCCGAAAAGACTGTTATCGATCGACTAGCAGCACATCTATCCCAGGGAGTTAAAAATCCCAAAGATATTAACTACCTACTAACAGCCGCCCTCTATCGTCGTGCAGATCAGTTACTGCTGAACTATGAAAAGGCAGTTATACCTAATTGGTTTGTCAACGACTACCTCAAATTTATGTTTGCTGCGCCTACTCTTTTTCAAGAAATAGGAGAAGCTGACAATTATTGCCGGTATGTGCAGGGATGGGTCAGTTATTTGCATAGCAATATCTTCAAGAACCAAAAGTCACAAGTGTGGCAGGAAATCGCCTCGTTATTCACGAAAAGCGCTAACTTTATTCCTCTGTACTTTAATAGTGAAAATCTCAAGGAGGTATACACAAAGCGGGCCGATATTATTGAATATGCCATGAAAAATCGTGGCGCTGCGATTGATTGCATTTTTCCGACTAGACCTGCTAACAGGCCGAAAATTCGCCTTGGTGTCCTGACTAAACATTTCGGGGCGATGACGGAAACTTTCGCTACCTTGCCAGCTTTTGAATATCTGAATCGAGAGCAATTTGAAATTATTTTATACGCTCTCAATCTCGACGGGAATAAACTAGAGCAGTATTGTCAGAGTCGCGCTGACAGACTGGTTAAACTGTCTAATGACTTGCCAAGTCAAGTTCAGACAATCCGGGCTGATGACTTAGATATTCTGCTGATTGCTACCAATATTACTGCGGTTACTCATCCGATTAGTTTACTGGCGTTGCATCGATTGGCGCGGGTACAAACTACCTGTTTTAATTCTCCCGTTACCACAGGAATGCGACACATTGACTATTACATTGCTGGTAAGTTGATGGAACCTTCACCTGAAGGACAGGAGCATTATCGCGAGCAATTAGCAACTATTGACGGGCCTGGTTGCTGTTTTAGCTATACCCTCGAACCTTACACTCCTAACATTAATTTCACTAGAAATAGTATCGGCATTTCCGAGGAATCGGTGGTCTTTATTTCGAGTGCGAATTTGTATAAGCTAGTGCCGGAGTTAAGGGAAACATGGGCAAAGATTATGGCGGCTGTTCCTAATTCTGTGCTGTTTTTAATGCCCTTCGGCCCTAGCTGGACTAATCATTATCCTGGGGGGGCTTTTGTGAATAATATGAAAGCCGTTTTTGCTAAGTATGGCATTGAGAGTAATCGTTTGCGGGTGTTGAAGAGTTTTCCTAACCGTGCGGATGTTAAAGAAGTTTTGAAGTTGGGGGATGTTTATTTGGATTCCTATCCCTATGCGGGGACTACTTCCCTTGTAGATCCGTTAGAGGTGGGACTTCCAACTGTTGTCAGGGATGGTGATACTTTGCGATCGAGAATGGGGGCTGCGGTGGTACGATCGCTCTCTATGCCCGATTTAATTGCCAATAGCGAAGCATCTTACATTCAACTAGCCGTTAGTCTCGGCACTAATCCTGAACTTCGGCAGCGCTATCGCCAGGAAATTCAGCAAAAAATGCAAGCTAATCCAGCTTGTTTTGACAGTGTGGCATACTCTGGGGCGATCGGCAAATTATTCCAAGAACTCTTTGGCAACTGGCAAAGCAGCCACCTGGAAGCATCGCGCAACTTACAGGATAGCATTCCCAAGCAGCCAGATTTGGACGAGATTCTCTCGAATGCCGTCAACCTTTACCAACGAAACTCCTCAAACATCTCAGCAATATCCGAACTGCGTCAAATCCGCAAACAAATCGCTGATTTTTGGCTCAACCTTCCCGCCGAAAACCTCGAAACCGCCTACCGAAGCGCTTCAGGTAACAGCTATCAAATCCTGCTCAAGAGCGGTTTCCAACGTCAACCGATGATCGAAAGCGAACAAATATTTTTGCAGCAATTAACCCAGATTAGCAAAGGATTAGTGCATCCCAAAGCTGTCAACGCCTTGCTTGCTGCGATGCTGTATTTCCCGCCGGGAACCATGCGAATTCCCGACGCTCGTAACCGTTTGCCGCACTGGTTAATTGGGGATTACGAACAAGTTTTTGAGACTGAATCCGCCGTCAAGTCTGATTCAACTACTGATTTGCTAGCTCAATACATTCAATCCCGGCAATTCGCGAATCAACTGTTAGGATGCGTCAATCTTTACCGCATCGATCCATCTGACGAATCGATAGTTTTGGAACTCCGCCAAATCAGAAAACAAATGGCTGATTTTTGGCTGACTGTTCCTTCAGAAAAACTCGAAAGTTTTTACCGAGGAGACGTTCGCAAGGGATATCAAGCAATACTTAGCTGCGGCTTGCAAGCAGAATCGATGACTGAAGCCGAACAGCAGTTTTTGCAGAAATTGACTGAAATTAGCAAAGGGTTGGTGCAGCCTCAAGCTATCAATGCTCTGCTGGGGGCAATGCTGTATTTTGTTCCGGGAAAAATGCGGGTTCCCGATGCTCGCACCCGCTTGCCCCAGTGGTTGCTTGAAGATTACGAAAAGGTGTTTGAGAGCGCATTTACGACAACAGAACAACCACTTGTTAAACAAGATTATCTGCCGCAGTTTATAAATCAATTAACTGCTGCTGTCAATCTTTATGAAATCGACCCGACGGCTGAATTGGTAATAGCAGATTTGCGGCATATTCGCAAGCAAATTGCCGATTTGTGGCTGAGCGTTTCCGGCGAACAAGTAGAAGTTTTGTACCGGAGCGATTTTGGCAAGGGTTACAAAGCAATGTTGGGCAGTGGGTTTATTAATGAGCCGCTGCATGAGAGCGATCGCGAGTTTTTTAACTCGTTGGTTGCTGAGTTAAGTAAAGGGTTTGGAACGCCGAAAGCTGTGAATAATTTGTTGGCGGCGATGCTGTATTGTCGCCCTGGACAGTTGCAGGTTCAGGATGCGAATACTTGTTTGCCTCCGTGGTTGTTGGCGGATTACGAGCAGTTTGTTGGGGGTGCGGTTAAGGTGGCTGTTGGGTGATGAAAGGCGGAGTTTTTGAGATTTGGGATTAGTTGCTAATTTCAAATCTCAAGATTAAACGAACCGCGAAGACGCCTTCGGCGAAGGCGTTCCCATTCCCTGCAGGGGTTCGGTGAAGGGTAGGGTAGGACACCAAGCAAGAGAGTAGAACGGAAGAGAAAGAGTTGAGAAATTATTGTCTCTACTCCGAGTAATTCAATTTAACACAAGTTCTGGCTGCTGAGTCTCAAATAAGGGGCGAGTTACCTGACGCAGTAGCACAGTTTCTAAACTGCCTTCTACTACATTTTCTGCTTCTATTTCCAACTCACCCCACAATAGCCGATCGCCTTGATTGGGCATTTTACCTAAATTGTGAATCACGAATCCGGCGATTGTTTGGTAAGCTTGGTTAGTCGGCAGGTTTAACCCGAGTTTTTCGTTAACTGCTGTCACTTCCCATAGGCCTGAAATTAGTGCCGAATGAGCATCTTTTTGGATAACAGTTGCCTCGGAAGCTGGCAGCAGCGGTTGAGACTCTTTACTGGTAATCCAACCAGTCAGCAGCCGCACGGTACCGTTGAGAATTGCTAGCAGCGGCCACAGTAATTTTGAGCAGAGTTCGAGGGCTGGCATCAGCAGCAAAGCGGTGCGTTCTGGGGCGTGGGTTGCTAATACTTTGGGGATTAGTTCTCCTAAGACTATTTCTACGTAAGTTACAAAGATAAAAGCTGCGGGAACTGCGATCGAATGAGCAGTCAGCATAGCGGGAAAATGACCGATCGGCAATTTGTCGATCCACGGTTCTATCCAGTGTACAGTCGCTCCCTCACCCAACCAGCCCAACAGCAAACTCCCTGCTGTTGTTCCAGTTTGAGTCACAGACAGGTAATGCGGTATGTTGTTTTGAGCTTGGTGGACGAGTTCGGCAGTTTTGGCGGTTGGGCGATCGTCCAACTGGGCAAGTTGGCGGATTTGATGGCGATCGGCTGATACTAATGCTAGTTCTGACGCCACAAAAAAGGCGATTAAAAGTGTTAAGCCCAGCAACATTGCTAATCTCAGCATTGTTTGAGCGACTTCTATTTCCAGGCAAGTAAGGTTGTTCAAGATAGATATCTAATATGATAGAGGTTTTAGGTTAATTCTTTTATTTTAGCTTGGGATTCAGATAGGTTTATCCCCCGAGATTTCGGATATCCCCACTACTCTTATTCGTAGGTGCGCCGAGGAGGCGCACCTTACCCGCAGAACTTGTAAACTCTTTCTCTTCTCTTATCCTCCTTCGCCATAATAGGGCTAAGGCGAGTTTCATCGGTTCGTTAAAAAAATCTAATTGACAACACCGGAACTCATTGCTGTATCAACTTTCCCTTACTCCCCGGAGCGAGTTAATTTCTGTAAAAGTCTGCACCGGATCGGACTTCAACCCGCCTTGAATGTAATTCAACTTCACTTCTTCCAACAAATCCGACAGCAGCGACTGCAATTCCCCGAGAGTTTTCTCATCTTGCAATTCCCGCCGCAAACTTTGATTAAATTCTTGGCTGAAATTATCGAGAATTTTTCTACCTTTATCGTCTTCATAAGTAGTAGATACCACATCCACAGCAGTTTGAGTCAAATAACTTGCTAGCTGTTCCGTCATCTCGGTCGGCAAAATGTTAATAGGAGAGATAGTTTGTAGGATTTGATAGAAATCCGACTGTTTGATTGTTGTTTCCAAATTGTGGTGCAGCAATTCTTCCAAATCTGGTTGCACCTGCGGCAAAACTTTGTAAATTGTCAGATCCAAAATCCGCTTGGTAATTTGTTCGATCGTATTTTCCTGATTGACATGAAGGTACGGCTGCTGCGCCAGCAACATCTGCGCTGCGTCGCCCTGTTTGATCGAACTTTTAGCTTGATTGATAAACCGCACCATCATGTATTCCGAGATCGTATTGGCTAAATAAGCCACCGGTTCGTAGGTAACTTGAGCAACTACGCCATCGAGATTCACCAAAGCCGACTTGTGAAGCCGCACCAATACCGGCAGAATCCGCCACCCCTGCCAAATCGGTATCACCAGAAACACCTCGTACCAGCGCCTCAGCACAAAATCAAACCAAGTTACCCCCGGTTTGCGGCGCGTATGGAACAGACTTTTAATCAAAAATTCCGCCCCAAAAAAACCGATAAACAACGCATCAATTCGCCAAAACTGGTCAGCGCTTTTCAAATATTCTGGATTTTGTAAACTTGAATCAATGCCTTTAATCGGGTCATAAATTTTAACTAAACTTGGAAAATAGCTCTGATAAACAGGCCGCAACTGAAGGTAACTGAAATGGAAAAGTACCAGCAAAAAATTGACCAGCGCTACTAGGGCGCTGAATTTTGCCCAAGAAATTGCTTTTTTGGACAATGTTATATCGGTGGTGTTAACAGTTGTGTTGGAATCAGACATAAAAGTAATCTTCTGAATTTGCTAATCGATAAATCTATCTTGTGGCTGAGGCTAAAAAACTCTTAACCTATTAAGATCCCTTGGACGATAAGTATAAGGAAACCAAAGACCGTGAACTTAAAAACAGTCATATCGCTGCTCAAACAAACTTTTACTGAATGGCAAGAAGATAAAGCGCCAACCTTAGCCGCCGCCCTAGCCTATTACACAGTCTTCTCCCTCGCCCCGCTGCTAATTATCGTAATTGCGATCGCCGGTTTAGTCTTTGGTGCAGACGCAGCCCAAGGTCAAATCGTCGCCCAACTCCAAAGTTTAATCGGCAAAGAAGGCGCCCAAACCGTCCAAGAACTCATCCTCAAAGCCTCCGAACCAAAGTCGGGAATGATTGCTACTTTAATCGGCATCGCTACACTTTTGTGGGGTGCTTCCAACGTGTTTACTAATCTTAAAGAAGCCCTCAATACTATTTGGAATGTTTCACCGCCTCCCGGACGAGGAATCTGGGGATTTCTGCAAGACCGCGTATTGTCTTTTGCAATGATTTTAGGCATAGGCTTTTTACTGCTAGTATCTTTAGTAATTAGTGCGATTTTAGCCGCCGTGAGCTATTGGTTGAACGGCTTGCTGCAATTACCAATCAACATTTGGCAGATTGTGGACTTTGCTATCTCCTTTGGCGTAGTTACGCTGCTTTTTGCCTTAATTTACAAACTTTTGCCCGATGTCCATCTTGCCTGGAATGATGTTTGGATCGGCGCCGCCATCACCTCAGTGCTGTTTACTATCGGCAAATCCATAATTGGAGTTTACCTCGGAGGTAGCGGTATCGCCTCTACCTACGGTGCTGCGGGTTCGTTCGTGATTATCCTGCTTTGGATTAATTATTCCGCTCAAATTCTCTTCTTAGGTGCCGAGTTTACCCAAGTTTGGACTAACCGATACGGCTCCAGAATGCCCGGTTCGCGAAACAATATCCTCAACAGCGAAAACGGTGAATCCTCCCCACGCAAACATCGGAAGAACTCTTAACATTATACAAACGGGAAATTTGAGGTTAAACTCGCACTCCGGGTTTGACACAATAAGCAAGAAGCAAGAGGGAAAAAGGCAGAAGGTGCAAGGCGGAACGAAAGAAAAATTTTGAAAGCAATAACTTTGCTTTTTTTTTCGCTTCCCCTGTAACATTCGGTCTTTGGGACGACCGACTTCTGCTTTCTCGAAAGCCCGAGTTATTTATTCAGAGGGGTAAAATTCTACCTTCTGCTGACCTCGCATCTCTAGCAGCAACCTGAAAGCAGGCTCGAGTTATAGATAGCTAAAAGGTGCGAGTTTTACAGCGGCCAGAATACGGAAAATTCCATTTACCCTCGTTCATTTATATTTTGATTATCTAGAGTTTGAGCTGCTGCACGTCTCTGTCAGCAGAAGGAAGTCGTCTGTGAATTTTTTCCTGGAACTTATCCCTGAAGGATGATTTATCGATCCCCCCGTTTCACTTTAATACAAATTAGCTAGAAGATTCCAGTCCCGGCGCAGCAGCCAAAATTGCACTTTTAATCTTCTTAGAAAATATATTTAAATTTTGGTAAACAATCATGGTTTCATTAAATAAAAAAATCCTCGCTCTCATCTCAGTACAGGGTGATCCCTCTGTGGAAATTGGCAAAGAAGAAGCGGACGGGGAAAATGTTTACGTGCGTCAAGTAGGCGAAGCTCTGGCTACACAGGGGTGGCAAGTTGATATGTTCACCCGCTCATCCGATCGGCAACAAGCAAGGATTGTAGAGCACAGTCCCAATTGCCGGACAATTCGGCTAGTAGCCGGGCCACAAGAATTTATTCCCCGCGACGAACTATACGGATATTTACCAATCTTTGTTCAAGAATTTCAGAAGTTTCAGTTAGAATCAGGGTTTCAATATCCCTTAGTTCACACGAATTACTGGCTGTCTTCTTGGGTGGGAATGGAGTTGAAAAAATCGCAACCTCTGCAGCAAGTTCACACTTACCATTCTTTGGCAGCAGTTAAATACAAGTCGGTTTCGACAATTCCGATGATTGCCAAAACCAGGCTGCAAGTCGAAAAAACACTTTTGGAAACAGCCGATCGCGTGGTGGCTACCAGTCCCCAAGAAAAAGAACACATGAGGTCTCTGGTTTCCTTAAAAGGCAATATTGACATCATTCCCTGCGGTACCGACACTGAACGGTTCGGCTCGATCGCCCGATCGACCGCCCGCCGCCACTTGGGCATAGCCCCCGAAACCAAAGTCGTGTTGTACGTCGGCCGTTTTGACCCCCCCAAGGGCATCGAAACCTTAGTCCGCGCCGTCAGTCTTTCGGCAGTGCCCAAAGCCGATTTAAAACTCATTATTGGCGGCGGGTGGCGTGCGGGGGAAAGCGACGGCCTAGAGCGCGATCGTATCGGCAGCATCGTTGAAGAACTCGGGCTGAGCGACATTACCAGTTTTCCCGGCGCCTTGAGCAGAGACATTCTCCCTGGCTACTACGCCGCCGCCGATGTGTGCGTCGTTCCCAGCCACTACGAACCCTTCGGTTTAGTCGCCATTGAAGCGATGGCCTGCGGCACGCCCGTAATCGCCTCCGACGTAGGAGGGCTGAAATATACTGTAGTGCCGCAACAAACAGGTTTGCTCGCCCCGCCGAAAAATGAAGCAGCCTTTGCCGAGGCGATCGATCGCTTGTTACTTGACTCACTATGGCGCCAGCAACTCGGACACACAGCCCGCCAGCGCGTCGAAACCTATTTCCGTTGGGACGGTATCGCCTCCCAACTCAGTCAACTTTACACTCAACTGCTCGAACAATCGGCCCTTGAGCTTGACCCCGTGAGCGCTTAGTAGTATCACTTAGTATGGTTGAAGCCAGTTTCCATTGATCCCTGTTTCACTCATCCGTTATAGCTGGGAACCTTCAACTAGAAGTGATATCAGGAGGTACTCTTGTACGCATCAAAAGATCTGGGACGCCACCTGCTCCCTATGTCAGACATGGAGCTAATTCGCCTGTGGGTAAATCGCCAATCCCCCCGCAACCGGCACTTTAGCTGGCAGGCGGCTAACCATTTTCGAGTGTTTGTCGCAAAACCGCTGGCACAAGTTACTTTGACAGATGTGGAGACTTTCGCCACAGCGATGAGAGCTCGGAAACTTCCACCACGTTTTTACAAGCAAACCTTGGTAGCGCTGAAATCGCTGTTCGCCTTCGGCCAGCAAACGAAAATTTTGCCCGCAACACTCCCCCTTCACCGGTGGCCGGTTCTGCGCCGGAACCGCTCCAAACGCCTTCGTTTTCAACTCTCTTGGGGTTTCTTAATCTGTTTGTGCTTTTTCTTAGGTCGAATGACGCCGAGGTTGCTGTGGGCACAATCGGTCTCGCCAGAAAGCTCGCCCACCCCGAAACGCCTGCAGGAAGTTGCAGCCCTCGATTCACCAGACAAAGGAGAGGATAACATCGAGCGCGATCGATCACCCGAAGCTGCAACCCTGAATTCACCAGCTCCCAGACAGGATAGCAGACTCGATAGCATCGGGCCCGAACGTCGAGTCAAAGCCTTTCTCGACACCATAGCCGCCGCCGAAGGAACCGCTAGCCCCGACGGCTACCGCACGCAGTACACCGGCACGAAATTTGTCAGCTTTCAAGATCATCCCAGAGAAATGAGGTGCGGCCGTCGTTACCGCAAAAAACTCTGTTCCGATGCAGCGGGGCGATATCAGTTTCTCAGCACCACTTGGGACAGATTTGCCAAAAAATTTGGCGTCCGCGATTTCAGCCCAGAAAATCAAGATTTGATGGCTATAGAGTTAATCCGAGAAAAAGGTGCCTTAGAAGATATAGAAGCGGGTCGATTAGAGTCAGCAGTCAGAAAACTCGCTTACATCTGGCCATCTTTTCGCCGTTATGGTGGTTCTGTGGAATCGTCTATGCCCACACTCGAAGCCATGTATCAGAAAAATTTGGGGATTGACCGCCCAGGATTGGTTGTTAGCAATTAGTGAACAGTCCCAGGACGAGTTTAGATTGGGGTTGGGCAATTTTGGATTAAATTTTAACATCCAAAATTGAAAATGAGGGAGTTATGGGTGATGTCTATTCTTCAGAAATTTAAAAATTAAGCTAATTTTCCATCTTCCATGTGAACGATGCGATCGGCAATATCCAAAATTCGGTTATCGTGGGTTACTAACAAAATAGTACAACCCTGTTCTTTGGCAAGTTGCTGCATCAAATTCACCACTTCGCGACCGGATTTGCTGTCCAGGGCGGCTGTTGGTTCGTCAGCTAGAACAATTTGCGGTTGACTGACCAAAGCGCGGGCGATCGCAATTCTTTGTTTCTGTCCTCCCGACAAATCATCTGGATAATAGTTAATTCGCTGTTCCAGTCCTACTAACTCTAGCATTTTTGCAGAGCGATCGCGCATTTGGGAACGCGACAAATTCCCGTGAACTTCCAAACCCATCTGCACGTTTTGCAGCGCCGTCAAACTGCGGTGTAAATTGTGCGCCTGAAAAATATAGCCAATTTTGCGCCGCGCCTTTACCAATTGGTCTGAACTCGCTTTGCACATCTCTTGACCGAGAATTTTGAGACTTCCCGATTGACCGGATCTCAGTCCGCCAATCAAAGTTAAAAGCGTAGTTTTTCCCGAACCGGAAGGCCCTGTCATCAGCACGATTTCACCTGCCTCAATGTCGAGATTAATGTCAAAAAGTACCTGTTTTCGCAGTTGACCTTGACCGAAGTAGTGGTCGAGTTGGTGCGCGGAAACTACAGGTGCAGGAATCTGTAATGCGTTGGTTGTTGGGTAGAGAGTAGTAGAATTCATAACTTCTTGGTTTGAGGTTTGAGATTTAATTAAGAGACAAGGTTGCCTAAATCTTTGATTAAGAGGCAAACCGCAGATGAACGCAGATGAAGGCAGATGAATTTCAAGATTGGGAATTTTTTCACTTCAAGTCTAATAAACCGCTTTTGTCGCCAACAAGGCAGAGGAAAAAGAAGATAAGGATTACAAAAATATGTTTTTAGTCAGGGCTTTAGTCTTTCATACTCTCTGATTCATTTTCCCTTAAAACATATCTGCCGGGTCGGCTGCTTGCAGTTTTCGAGTGGCAATTGCTCCTGAAATAGTGCACATAATCACGTTCAAAAGTAAGACTATAAATGCTCTAAGCAGCGTCATGTACAAAGGTAAATTTGTAGCTTTGCGAGTTAAAGAGTAGAGTCCGAGAGAGACTCCTACTCCTGGCAAAAAACCGAGGACGGAAAGAATTAGAGCTTCTTCAAAAACGATGCCGAGTAAATAAACATTGCGGTAGCCCATCGCTTTGAAAGTAGCGTATTCTCCCATGTGGTCGCTGACATCGGTTGAGAGAACTTGATAAACAATAATCACACCAACGACAAAACCCATCGCGACGCCTAAATTAAATACAAAGCCGATCGCAGTATTCTTAGCCCAATAGTTTTTCTCAAAATCGATAAATTCTTGTTTGGTTAGTACCTTGACATCCGGCGGTAAATATGCTTTCAAAACTTGTTGAACTTCCATGGGGTCAGCACCCGGTTGCAGTTGAATTAATCCGGCATTGACACTCGCGGCGTTTTGTCTGGGAAACAGGCGCAGGTAATTTTGATCGCTAGTCATCAAAATACCGTCGGCGGCAAAAGATGCTCCAACTGTGAATAAACCGCTGACGTTAATCGTGCGTCGCTCTACCTCAGCTTTAACGGCTTTGCCTTCAGCAATTTGCGCGATCGTCCCTTGGTACTCTCCCCTAGAAGCTCGATCGAACAACACGGTATCCGGCAATTTAATCGCGCTCAAATTTTGGTTGACTTCTGGAAGCGCAAACGCAGGGCGATCGGGATTGAAACCCACGACCATCAGCGACGTTTCGCGCCGAGTTTCAGGATTTTTCCAGTTAGCAATTTTTACGTAAAGCGGCTCGGCTGATTTCACGCCCGGTACGTTCATTGCTTGATACAATCTGCGCCTGGGAAAGGAAGACAAATTAATCAAATTTCGCGCTTGGGGGTGAATCAAAACTAAGTCTGTTTGCAAGGCTTGATGCAGCCGCGTATTGCTGGTGTAAAGCGCATTTTGAAAGCCTAACTGCATGAACATCAAAACGTCAGCAAAGGCAATTCCTGCTACTGCAACGGCCATGCGGCCTTTGTCGTGACTCAGTTGCAGCCATCCGAGGGAAGTTCTGCGTCTTAATTGTTGTAAGGGTTTTATGAGTCCAAGCATAGGATTTTAGATTTTAGATTTTGGATTTTGGATTGAAGAAAGCGACCCTGCGGTTTAAGACTTATTAATCTTTAATTTCCCCGATCGCCACTTTGACTTGCAAATTGGTTAATCCCGCTACTTTCTGGCTGGAAGCTTCATCTAAGCGCACTTTTACTTCCACAATTCGACTATCAATATTCGCAGAAGGATCGGTGTTAACAATGTTTTGCCGCTGCACTTGCAAACCAATATGTTCGACAGTTCCGCGCAATTCGCCGGTCAAAGCATCGCTAGTAATTTTGGCGGTTTGTCCGAGGCGTACTTTGTCCACATCGCTTTCGTAGATTTCCGCAACAGCCAGCATCTCGCGAGTTTGTCCGAGTTCGACAATGCCGTCGTTTCCCACCCTTTCCCCCGGATGCGTGTGAATTTTCAGGACTTGGGCGTCTCTGGGAGCACGGATGTAAGCTAGATCCAGATTGGCTTTGGCGCCTTTGGCTGCTGAAGCGGCGGAACTGACTTCGGCGGCGGCTGCTGCTATGTCAACGGGACGCACTTCGGCGATGCGATCGAGATTTGCCGCAGCTTCATTAATCTGCTGTTGTCGAGATTCCTGAATTTGGCTGAGTTTGGCTTGCGCTTCGTTAATTTGCTGCTGGCGGGATTGCTGAATTTGGTTGAGTTTGGCTTGGGCTTCGTTAATTTGTTGTTGGCGGGATTGGCGAATTTGATTCAGTTTTGCCTTTCCTTCGTTGAGTTGCTGTTGGGCTGTTTCGGCTGCGAGGCTTTTGCTGTCGCTAGTTGAGGCGGAAATTGCTCCCTGTTCATACAGTTGGGAGTAGCGCCGATCCTCGCTTATGGCGTTGCGGAGTTCGGCTTGTAGACGGGCAATTGTGGCTTGTTGGGTTTGAATTTCACCTTGTTGTTCGGCCTTGATGCGGGCAATTGTGGCTTGTTGCGCTGCAATTTCGGTGCTGCGATCAATTTCTAGACGGGCAACGATCGCCTGTTGCGCTGCGATCTCGTTGCTGCGATCGGCGGATAAACGGCTAATAGTCGCTTTCTGGGCTTGGATTTCGCCGTTTTTGGCTCCTGCTTTCACTTTTGCTAGGTTTGCCTCAGCGACGCGCACCTGTTCTTGAGCTTGGTCGAGGGCGGCTTGCAGGCGATCGCGGCTGTCCAAAATTGCGATCGCTTGGCCTGTTTTCACTGTGTCTCCCTCTTTCACCAAAAGTCGATCGATCCGGTTTCCTTCCGCGGCACCGGAGGCGGAGACTTTAATTACTTCTCCTCTGGGTTCCAGTCGCCCCAAGGCTGTAACTGTGGTTAATTGCGATGCTGTGACGGCTGCTGCTGCGGCTACTGCGTTGGGATCGGGTATGCGCGATCGCCAGATCGTGTAGCCTGTGGTTCCCGCTGCCCCCAGGGTTGCTACTGCTGCTACAACTAGGAGTTGTTTAACTAGGGATGGAGTTGAGGATAAGCCGTCTGCTGTTGGTTGGTGTACCATGACATACCTCTTTTTGAGGAATAAAACTAAACCGTTTAGTTCTGATATGTTTTAATACTAAACCGTTCAGTATAATGATGTCAAGATCCTAAATAAAAATTACAGAAGCAAGGTATGGCAAGGACAAAATCGATCGAACCAGACGCAACAGGAGGTGACAAGAGCGAGCAAATCCTCCAAGGTGCGATGCAAGAATTTTTAGCCCACGGCTACGCGGGCACGAGTATGGACAAGGTAGCGAAGACGGGGGGAGTTTCCAAAGCCACGGTTTACAGCTATTTTGCAGATAAAGAAGGATTATTCGTGGCCTTGGTACAGCGGCTGGCGCGAGAAAAAGTCCATTTTACAGTTTTGGATGAAGAACCCGCCGTAGCGCTGCGATTCGTTGCCACCAATCTATTAGAGCAGGTGACGCAGGAACCTGAATTCCTGAATTTTGTGAGGCTAGTGATTGCGGAGTCGGGGCGTTTTCCCCTGCTAGCGCAGACTTTTGTGAAAAACTTAGCTAAACCCGGTATTGAGCGGCTTACTCAATATTTCGCATCGCATCCAGAGTTAAAATTGCCAGATCCGGAGGCAACGGCGCGGATTTTTATTGGATCGCTGGTATATTTCCAGTTAACGCAGCATATGATGCACGGCAAAGATATTATCCCAATGGAGCGCGATCGACTGATCGACGCTCTGCTGCACTTGATTTTAGGCCCGCAGTCCAATTCCTAAGTGCGATCGACAGAATCTAGGAATTTTATTTGAGAACGATCGCAGCCATAAAGCGATCTCGCTCTTTATGGCTGCGATCGCAGGTTTTAGTCAGGTGTTTTTCCTAACCTGTCCCTCAATTCCTCAGCCGATAACTGCGGCAGTTGTTCTACAAACAATGTCAATTCTGTCACAGGCAAAGCCAATAAATTAGTAACGGCTGTAGGCAGAAGATCGCCCAATTCAGGCGATCGTATTTGCAACGCACTTTCAGCTAACAATTTAACCGCTGCTTCCCGCCCAGCTTCATCAACGGTCAGCATCGATATTGCCAGCAACAGCACTGTAAATTCCGCCGCCTGCAACTTGGATATTGGAGATAGAAAAACAGTCATTTTTGGACTTAATTCTCCAAATCTAACTCGCAGAAAGTTTTCTAAGATTAAGCGCTGTTGTTCTTGTCTGCCTCGTTCTAGTCCCTGTTCTAGCCCTTGTTCTAGTCCCTGTTCTAGTCCTTGTTCTAGTCCTTCTTCTCTAGCTTGTTGCTGTGCTGCTTGTATTTGTTGTTGAAAAAGTGGTGCAATGGCCATAATTAACTCCCGCTCTTCTGGCTCTAATTCTTGTGGCGCATCGGTTACTAAATTTGACTGTAACCGATACAGCAATTCTAGCGCGATAATCCGCAACGGATCGTCTGTAGCTAAAGCGCTTAATTGGGAAATAGCCCTTTGCTGCACTCCCCCTTTGCCCAAAATCCTCAACCACAGGGTTTCTGGAGTTTCTGGTAACTGGTGGATCGCTACAATTGCCGATCGCAAAGATTCACCCAAAAAATAGATTCCCTGCATCCAATTCTCTGTGTCTGGTATCGCATTAAAGCTATCTACCAATGCTTTCGATGCTGTGGGCATCAAAATCCACAGTTTCGGTAACTGGGCGTCATCATAGCGAGTATTTTCTCTCCTAAATTTTCGCTCCAACTCACCTCGCACGTCCAATAACTTGCCCAGACAGCTACAAATTTCGCTGACGTTGGCAGGATTGCGAAACGGTTCAAAAATTGCCGTTGTGTTTGCCATTTTTCCCAACAAGCCCAGGGTTTCTGAGTATTCGGGAATTGCGGTGCTGGGAGTGAAATAAACATCGATTTCTCTGACTTCTGAAGTCACATCGCGGCCGATATTAACCGTTCCGAGCGGCGACAGCAATTCCTCCAGGTATTCTTTGGCAAAGAGATCGTGAATAAATCGCGTCATAGGAATTATTTCAAAGACTAAATAGATTTTTTAGCCGTTTTCTCACCCATTCTACAGGATTTTCCTCCTCTTCTGCTGCCTCTACTAATTCCATTTCTCGCAAGAATTTCTGTCTCTCGCTGAGTTCTTCTTCGTGTTTGACTATTTCTTTAATAATCTGTTCAGATAAATCCGGTCGTTCAGTTAAAACTTTCTGGAAACCTTCTTTATTGATGGCAAACAAAATTGTTTCTTCCAAAGCTCTTACCGAAGCAGTTCGGGGGATGCCCAACATCAAAGAAAGTTCTCCGAGAAACTGACCACTACCTAGGTTATTCAGATGTTTGTCAATAGCTTCTACAAAAACTTCTACTGAACCTGAAAGAATCATGTAAAAAGCATCTCCGGGGTCGTTTTCGTGAAACAAAAATTCTTGCGGTCGCAGCCGTTTGCGATATCCAACTTCAATCAACTGCCGCAATTCAAGATCAGTCAGATTTTCAAAGTATTCTACCTCTCGTAGCAAACAGCTAAGGGACGATGGCTTTTTCAGTTTCTCTGCAAAAATTGGCGGTTTCTGCTCATTTTCCGAGTAACTCTTCGGGAGATCAATTGCACTTTCTTTTTTGTTGAACATTGACAACAGAACTTCGGGGTTTTGCAAATAAATTTCTCTGTCATTGAAGGGAAATTCGATTTTCTGGTGGCGGAAATTGTATTCAATTGCAAAATTCAAAGAACTTTTAATTATTTCTCTTTCTGTCGGCCTGTCCGTCCAAACTAAAAGTTCAAATTTAAAACTATCGTCACCAAACTCGACAAACAATACTTTCGGATTGGGTTCGTACAAAACTCCCGCTTCTGCGTAAGCAATATTTAACAGAGTTTCTGTCACTAACAGCGGGTTACTATTCTCCGCTACTTCTATGGGAACTCGCAGACAGAGTAGCGAGTTTTCGTAACTCCAGTTAACAATTTTGTTGCTAATCATTTTGCTGTTGGGAACTATAACGCTAGAGTCCTCAGTGGTTTGGATGATGGTCGATCGAATCGATATTTTTTTGACGATTCCCATTAATCCTTCTAATTCCACAAAGTCTCCGACTTTCACCGGTCTGTCTAAAAGCAGCGTTAAGCCACTGACAAAATTAGTTGTTAAATCCTGGATTCCGAAGCCAATTCCGACTCCCAATCCCCCCGCAACTACTGCAAAAGAAGCGAGGTTGAAGCCGATGCTTTGGATGGCGACTATCACCCCCAAAGCTACTATTAAGTACCCAATAATTACTGCTATCGCTTCCCGATTTCCCTCGTCAATTCCCAGTCTGACAAGCAAGCGTTCCTTAAGAAAGTTGGTAAAATATCGTGCTATCACAAGGATAGCCATAAACAATACAATCAGTTCCACCAGTGACTGCAAGGATACAGGATTTTCACCTATTTTAAATAGGGTAGCGGTAAATATTTGCGAGATATGTGTGAATACTTCTTCTGGTATTGTATTTAATTTAAATTCAGGCCCTAATGTTGTTTGTGTTGTCATTTTTTAAGGGGAGTAGTAAAAAATAAAGTCCTCAGTACCCAAGGTAAAAATAAAATACTGAACTCGTAATCATAAATTTTAACCTATTTTTAGGGGTAAAAAAAGTGAAGTCGTTACATAGAGATGTGGTTCCTCATACTACGCAGTTCTCCCTATTGCCAATTTTTAGGATACCTGGTCTTCGCAGGCCTGCGGTTAGTGTGCCACTTTTGCGCGATCCAAGAGCAAACTCATCTATTATTAAAGCGATCGCTCTGCTAACTTTAGTCAACATTAACTCGATTCGAGTTTATCATACTCTCCACTAATTTTTTTTGAAGTCCCGTTATCAACTTAAGCAGGGATTATTGAATGACTCTTTAAGTGGACAAGTCAAATATCCAAGTATTACAATGACTTTAACTGGTGGGAGACATATTGCTATTACTCTGCTAGTTGCGTGCGTTTTGTGTATTTATAAGTGAAAATTTAACGGATCTAGCTAAAATTGATAACGTTCCAAGAATACTTGGCATTCTACCGACCTGGAGGACCCACTATAACTTAATCACATTTGTCAATCAGTAAAATTACTGAAAATACTTGCTTGTTCAGGAGTGGAAAATTGGCGGTTTGGGGTTGGGTGGAAATAAATATGGCGCGAGACATGATTGCTCGATCGCCCAAATCTAAGTTCTCCACCCAAAAACAGAGTAAATGCTGAGCATAATTGCTGATTGACAAACGCTTCCCTAGCTTAGGTTGTCACCAAGGTTCTACCAATAGGATTGATTAGGAATAGAATTGATGAGCAATAGAACTGCTTGGCGATACATCCGAAGAATTAACGGAAATATTGTCGCAAGGGATACATTTATCGCCGATGGAAAACCGAATGGTCGCCCTACTGAACGTTTTATTAAGTACCCAAATAGGAAACAAGGAAAACCTTGCGATCGCGCCATTGGAAAGAAGTTTTAGAATAATAGCTGAAATGCACGAGCCAACATGAGCAAATTCCCATCAGAGAAAACCCAACCGCAACCGCAAGAGAACACAACAGCACAGGCATTGCGACAGGCTCACTTCGACGCTTTTTTTGCAGGTGCTAACGCCGGGATGCTGATTTTTGACCGCCAACTTCGGTATGTCCAAATTAACGAAGTTTTGGCCCAGATGAATGGCGTTTGCGTGGCAGACCATATTGGTAGGTCAGTGCGTGAGGTGCTGCCAGAATTGGCTCCGACTGTGGAACCAATGCTGCAAGGCATTCTGGATACGGGCAAGCCAATTCTCGACTATGAATTAGTGGGTGAAACGCCGAAAGAACCGGGCATCGTGCGCTACTGGCAAGCATCTTACTATCCTTTGTTGGATGAAAATGGCCTGGTTTTTGGTCTTGGTGGGATTGTAATTGAAATTAGCGATCGCAAGCGGGCCGAACAAAAGCAGGCAAGACTGACGGCAATTTTGGAAGCAACTTCCGACTTCGTAGGGATTGCGGATGCAACAGGGCATAACGTCTACCTCAACAAAGCCGGACAGAAAATGATGGGGGTACCTCCAGAGGAGGCACGATCTCCGTTTAGTGTAGATTTTGTATTAGCTCCCTCGGCAACGACAAAATTCCAAAATGAAGTCTTTCCAACCGCCTTAAGAGAGGGTAGCTGGGCTGGTGAAACCGTGTTTTTGTCACACGATGGGAAAGAAATTCCAGTTTCCCAAGTTTTAATCGTCCACAAAACGGAAACAGGCGAAGTCGAGTTTATTTCCACTATTGCACGGGACATTAGCGATCGCAAAAAAGCAGACGAAGAACGGCAATTGCTCGTTACAACGATCGAGAACAGCCGTGACTTTATTGGCGTTGCCTCAATGGATGGTCGCCCGATGCTACTGAATCAGGCTGGTCTGGATTTGGTTGGACTCAGTAGTTTGGACGAAGCCAGAACCAAACACATTACCGACTTCTTCATGCCAGAAGATTTGGACTTTGTACAGCAGCGTGTTCTGCCTACTCTAATGCAAGAGGGGGGGTGGCGGAGTGATTACCGGTTCAGACATTTCGTGACAGGAGAACCTATCGCGGTAGACTACACCCTATTTCTGGTAAAACATCCAGAGACTAATGAACCGGTAGGGATTGCCACTATTACGCGGGATATTCGCGATCGCAAAACCGCAGAAGATGTCCTCAAACAAAGTGAAGAACGATTTCGTTCTTTGATCGAAGCCAGCGCTCAAATTATTTGGATCTGCAATGCCGACGGCGAAATGGCGATCGAGCAACCTACTTGGAGTGCATTTACAGGACAGACATTTGATGATTACAAGGGAACGGGTGGAAGCAACGCTATCCATCCAGACGATCGCTCGTCTATGGTCACTGCCTGGTTAACTGCTGTTGCCAATCGATCGTTCTATGAAGTTGAATTCCGTATGCGTCGCTATGACGGGGAATATCGCTACATGAGTTGTCGTGGTGTACCAATTCTGAACGCGGATGGTTCAATTCGGGAATGGGTTGGGGCTAATACAGATATTACCGATCGCAAACAAGCTGAAGAAGCTCTGCGCGAACAGCAAGCTGTGTTGCGCGATCGCAACCTCTTGCTGAGCTCTATTTTGGAAAGTACGCCAGACATAATAGTTGTTAAAGACCGGGAAGGTCGATATGTTGCCCTTAATTCCTTTGTGGCAAACTGCTTCTTTGACGGTAAACCCATAGAGGAGATTGTGGGTAAAGATGATTCGGAACTGATGCCCCCGGAGGCCGCCGTTCCAATAATGGCAAAAGACCGGGAGATTATGGAAGCAGGCACTACTGAAACCTACGAAGAAGAAATTTCAAATGGTGAGGGCAGCAATTATTTTTTAACCACAAAAGCCGCTTGGCGGGACGGTCAAGGCAATATTCTCGGTATTATCGCCATAGCGCGAAACATTAACGATCGCAAACAAGCTGAAGCCCAGATGCGCGATCGTAATGCACTGCTAAACTCTATTTTGGAAAGTACACCAGACTTCATTGTCGTTAAAGATCGGGAAGGGCTTTATGTTGCCGTTAACTCCAATGTGGCAAACTTCCTGGGCAAGCCAATTGAGGAAATCATCGGCAAAGATGATTTGGAATTACTACCGCATGAGAGTGTCCGTGCAATTATGGCAAAAGATCGCCAAGTTATGGCAGCAGGAATCGCTGAGACTTACGAGGAAGATGTCTCTGACGGTGAAAAAACCGCGACTTTTTTCACTACCAAGACTCCTTGGCTGGATGCTAATGGCAATATCCTCGGCATTATCGCCATATCACGAGATATTACCGATCGCAAACAAGCCGAGCAAACACTCCGTCAAACCCTAGAAATACTCGACTTAGCCAGCAATAGTATCATTATTCGGGATATGGATGACCGCATCATCTACTGGAACCAAGGTGCAGAAAAGCTCTATGGTTGGACAAAAGCGGAAGTAGTCGGGCAGTACATTCATACATTCTTGGAAACCGTCTTCCCTCAACCATTAGAAACCGTATTGGGAGAGTTTTGCCAGCAGGGAAGTTGGGAAGGAGAATTGCAGCACACCACCCGCGATGGTCGGCATATTATTGTGGCAAGTCGCTGGACATTGCAGCGCGATCGCGAAGGAAAGCCTTGTGCCCAACTCGAAATTAATAATGACATTAGCGATCGCAAACAAGCCGAAGATGCTATCAAACAAAGCGAAGAACGCTATCGTTCGCTAATCGCTGCCACATCCCAAATCGTCTGGGCAACGGATGCTGAAGGAAGAGGTACGGATCTACAGAGTTGGAGAGCTTACACCGGTCAAACTGAAGCAGAAGTGCTTGGTTTAGGCTGGTTAGATCCAATTTATCCGGACGATCGGGAACGAACGAGTCAGGTTTGGATGGAAGCAGTGCAAACGAAAAGCCTGTTTGACATAGAATATCGAATCCGGGGAACGGATGGAAACTATCGTTATTTTCAAGGTAGGGGAGTGCCCATTGTTGATGAAAATGGCAACATCCGCGAGTGGGTTGGTACTTGCAATGATATCCACGATCGCAAACAAGCCGAAGATGCTATCAAACAAAGCGAAGGACGCTATCGTTCGCTAATCGCTGCTACGTCCCAACTTGTCTGGACAGCGGATGCTGAAGGAAGATGCGTGGATCAGCCGGGTTGGAGAGCTTACACCGGACAAACCGAAGCTGAGATGGCTGATGGTTTTGGCTGGTTAGATGCAATTCACCCGGACGATCGCGAACGAACGGCTCAGGTGTGGATGGAAGCAGTGCAAACGAAAACCCTGTATGACGTACAATATCGAATCCGGGGAGCGGATGGAAACTATCGTTATTTTCAACTAAGAGGGGTACCAATTCTGGATGAAGATGGCAGCCTCCAGGAGTGGATTGGCACTTGTAGCGATATCCACGATCGCAAACAAGCGGAAGATGCTCTAAAACAAAGCGAAGAACGCTATCGATCGCTCATCGCTGCCACCTCCCAAATTGTCTGGATATCGGATGCTGAAGGAAGATGCCCGGATCTACCAAGTTGGAGAGCTTACACCGGACAAACCGTAGACGAAGTGGTTGGTTTTGGCTGGTTAGATGCAATTCACCCGGACGATCGCGAACGAACGGCTCAGGTGTGGATGGAAGCAGCGCAAACGAAATGCCTGTATGACATAGAATATCGAATGCGTGCAGCAGATGGAAACTATCGCTATTTTCAAGTTAGAGCGGTACCAATTCAGAATGAAGATGGCAGCATTCGGGAGTGGGTTGGCACTTGCACCGATATCCACGATCGCAAACAAGCCGAAGATGCGATCAAACAAAGCGAAGAACGCTATCGATCGCTCATCGCTGCTACGTCCCAAATTGTCTGGACAGCGGATGCTGAAGGAAGATGCCCAGATACACCGAGTCTGAGAGCTTACACCGGACAAACTGAAGCTGAGGTGGTTGGTTTTGGCTGGTTAGATGCAATTCACCCGGACGATCGCGAACGAACGGCTCAGGTGTGGATGGAAGCAGCGCAAACCAACAGCCTGTATGAGATGGAATTTCGACTCTGCAGAGCGGATGGAAACTATCGTTATTTTCAAGCTAGAGGGGTGCCAATTCTAAATGAAGATGGCAGCCTCCGGGAGTGGATTGGCACTTGCACCGATATCCACGATCGCAAACAAGCAGAAATCGTACAGGCAAAAGCCAGGGAAGCCGCAGAAGCAGCTAGTCGGGCCAAAAGTGAATTCCTTGCTAACATGAGCCACGAGTTGCGGACTCCGCTTAATGGCATCATGGGGTACGCGCAGATTCTTCAGCGTTCCAAAGTCTTGAATGAAGAAGAGCGATCGCGCATTGATGTCATTTATCAGTGCGGTTCCCATTTACTGACCTTAATCAATGATATTCTCGATTTGTCGAAGATTGAAGCACAGAAAGTGGAACTCATGCCCACGGATTTTCATTTCCCGGCGTTCCTGCAAGGTGTCGCAGAAATGTGTCGCATCCGAGCTGAAATTAAGGGAATTCACTTTCATTTTCCTTCAAGCCCCGAACTGCCGATCGGTATTCGTGCGGATGAAAAACGCTTGCGACAAGTGTTAATTAATCTTTTAAGCAACGCTATTAAATTTACGGATGAGGGCAGTGTCACTTTTATCGTCAGTTTTGCAACAGAAGGAAAAATTCGCTTTGAAATACGCGATACAGGTACCGGCATTGCACAGGATCAACTCCAAGCTATCTTTCAGCCCTTCGAGCAGGTAGGCGATCGCAGGCGGCAGACGGAAGGTACGGGATTGGGACTGGCAATTAGCAAAAGGATTGTAGAACTAATGGGCAGTACCATTCAGGTTCAAAGTGAGATGAATGTTGGCAGTATTTTCTGGTTTGATGTCCATCTATCTCAAGCCGATGAATGGGTGAAAACATCTCAAATCGACCATCGCGGGCAGATTATCGGCATCAAAGACCGCCAACCTAAGATTGTGGTTATTGATGACAAATGGGCTAACCGTTCGGTAATTAGCAATTTACTCAGTCCGATCGGCTTTGAGGTGTTTGAAGCGAACGATGGGCAGGAAGGCTGGGAAAAAATTATAGAGGTGCAGCCCGATTTAATTGTTACCGACTTATTAATGCCCGAACTAGATGGCTTCGAGGTAATTAAGCGGGTTCGAGAATCGGAAAATTTCAAAGACATCATCATTATTGTGTCTTCTGCCAGCGTATTTGAAACAGATCAATACAGAAGTTTAGAAGCAGGAGGCAACACCTTTATTCCCAAACCTATTCAGGCAACAGAACTCCTGCAAAAATTGCAACAGTATCTTGATTTGGAATGGGTTTATGAAGCTAATGAAGAGCCACAGGCGAGATCCTCAGACACCGATGAGCTAATTGCCCCGCCTGCTACACAAATGGAAATGCTATACGAACTGGCTATGAAAGGAAATTTCCTAGAAATAGTTAAGCAGGCGCTATTACTTGAAGAAATAGATCCCCAATATATTCCATTTGCTAAAAGATTGCATCAGATGGCAAAGGACTTTCAAGACGAAGAGATTTTAACGTTTATTCAGTCCTACAAGTAAGGTTTATGAATTCAGAAATTCAAGCAAATGGTACAATTCTTATAGTTGATGACAATTCAGCCAACTTGGGTGTCTTATCTGATGCCTTAAGTCAGGAAGGATTTGAAGTTCGGGTCGCGAAATCTGGCAAAATGGCACTAGAGCGAGTCAAATATGCTCTCCCCGATCTAATCTTGCTAGATGTCATGATGCCAGAAATTGATGGATTTGAAACCTGTCGTCGATTACAGGCTAATCCAGAAACTAAACAGATTCCCGTTATATTTATGACGGCTCTCTCGGATACGGCTAATAAAGTTGAGGGGTTTAAGCTTGGGGCTGTAGATTATATTACCAAACCTTTCCAACAGGAGGAAGTATTAGCTCGCGTCAAGCTGCATTTAAAACTTCATGTTTTAACTGAGAAGTTAGAAGAAAAAAATACATTATTGGAGCAAAAAGTTTTAGAGGTTAGCCAAGCCTATGAAGATTTACAACAAATGCAACTTAAGTTAATCCAAAGCGAGAAAATGTCCGGCTTAGGGCAAATGGCGGCTGGGATTGCTCATGAAATAAACAACCCTATTAATTTCATTTCTGGCAATCTGGGTTATGCCCAAGAGTACGCTCATAACTTACTAAAAATAATACATCTCTATCAAGAAGATTATGTAAATCCCACCCCTCGGATTCAAGCAGCAATGGATGAAATCGAACTGGAATTTGTGGAAGAAGATTTTATCAAAGTTCTTAACTCAATCAACTTAGGAACGCAGCGCATCCAGGAAATTGTCAAGTCTATGCGAATCTTTTCTCGCCTAGATGAGGCAGACGTGAAAGCTGTAAATATTCATGAAGGAATTGATAGTACACTCACCATCCTGCATCATCGTTTAAAAGCAAAACCCGAGCATCCTGAGATTGAACTAATAAAAAATTACGGTCAGCTTCCACAAGTAGAATGCCATGCGGGACAATTAAATCAAGTGTTTATGAATATTATTTCCAATGCCATTGATGCTTTAGATGAATCAAATCAGCAGCGTTCTTTTGCTGAAATCAAACAACACCCGAACCGCATTCAAATTTCTACAAAAGTAATTGACGATAATTGGGTTGCTATTCATATTAGTGACAACGGTCGGGGAGTTGCCGAAACTTTACAACCGAAACTATTTGACCCTTTTTTTACCACCAAACCGATCGGTAAAGGAACTGGGTTGGGGTTATCTATCAGTTACCAAATTATCGTTGAAAAGCATGGGGGCAGATTATACTGCCAGCCTGGATTAGGAAAGGGAATAGAATTCGTCATTGAAATTCCTATTCGGCAGCAAGCTTGTAAAGCTGCTTAGTTTTCCGGTGCAATATTTCTTACGAACTTTGGTTAATTTCTCGCTGACAGCGGGGACGACAAGGTGTTCCTGTGCAAATAAAGCCTGCAGGCATATTTTTAAAGACGCTGCTGCGAGCTCCGATTAAAGCGTTAGCGCCGATTTCTACACCAGGGCCAATGAAGCAGTCGGCGGCAATCCAAACGCCGTTATTAATGATCACAGGTGCTGTTATTAAGCGAAAGGCTGGGTCTTGAGGGTCATGAGTGCCGGTGCAGAGGTAGCTTTTTTGAGAAATGACGCAGTGTTTGCCGATCGCAATTTGATCGAGACTGTACAATACAACATCATCTCCGATCCAACTGTAATCGCCGATGGCAATTTTCCAAGGATAGGTAAAACGAGCCGTGGGGCGAATGATCGCACCCCGACCTATTTTCGCTCCAAATAACCGCAGCAAGCCGCTTCTGATGCCGTTAAAAGGGTGTGGAGTGAGAGGAAATGCGATCGCCTGGACGAACCACCACAGCAAAATTACCCAAGTAGGCTTTCCTCGATCGAACTTTGATTGATCGTAGCGGCGCAAATCAACTAAAGATTCGCCTGTCAAAGTATTTGCGTGATTGTCGCTAATTGGACGATCGTTTCTTCCCGAATTTGGGGAATTTGCGCTCAAATTTTCCGGATCTTGGTTCGGATTTGGTATATAATCGGTCATTGATAGTTAATTTAATGTTTAATTTAAAATCGAGTTTAACCTTAAGGGCTGCTGCATGACATTTCTAGTTAAGGAAAATTTTGACTCGGAAAACGCCAAGGAACTCGCACAATGCGAGAATCCAAATCCCAGAATTGGCAAAGTGCGGCTTTTACAAACAGCATTGGTACTGCTTAGCAGCTTTTTTGTAGCAGAGTTAATCGCCGCACTTAATTCTCATAGTTTGTCCCTATTAGCAGATGCAGGTCACGTTTTTTCAGATGTAGCAGCTTTAGCAATAACTTTGACAGCGACTTGGTACTCCTCAGTCAAACGGAAAAGTAAATCCGTAGATTGTACGATCGCACAATCGTCAATCCCTGAACGAGGAGAAATCATTGCTGCTTTAATTAATAGTATCAGTTTAGTGGCGATCGCCCTTTGGATTGCTGCTGAGTCGATCGCCCGTTTGCAGTCCCCAACTCCCGAAGTAGAAGGGCTCCCGATGTTAATTACCGCCATAGTCGGTTTAAGCATCAACTCGATTAATGCTTGTTGCTTGCATTCCTGCTGTCACGGCGACTTGAATCTCAAAAGCGCGTTTCTGCACGCAGTCGCCGACATTTTTTCGTCGGTTGGAGTAATTTTAGCGGCGATCGCCGTAGCGTGGCTACACTGGAATTGGGCTGACGGCTTAATTAGCTTGCTAGTATCAGCATCAATTATTTTATTAACTCTACCATTGCTAATAGAAAGCATCCAATTGCTGCTGGGAAAAGTATCAGCAATATCCGCCAGTCAACAGCCTTGTGATTGCGAAAAAGTGAGCGCAGAAAAATTACTTTTTCCATCCCTCGAAGAACTAATCAAATAACATCTCTTCATCTGCGTATATCCGCGTATATCTCCTGAGATATCCGGTTTAAATACCTAAGTAATTAACCCAGCGATATCTAGATTGTAAAGATATCGTAAACCTTATTATCTACTCATCACAAAGACAAAGATCCGACTTTTCCGACTTTACGATCCGACTTTTCCGACTTTACAGAGGCAGGGGCCCGAAGCAATGATTAGAGATAGGGAAAGCCAACCCACGATGTCTAGATTGTAAAGAGATCGTAAACCTGGATGTGGTGTTGCGAAATGTTAAATCAAGATATGCTATAAAAGATATGTCTTTAGGGGGATACATTAAAGTTGCATCTAAGATATAGGCATTCATTCCCACGCCAGGCCACTGAAAGCCTACTTCATATCAGGACTACCCCGCTCAGGCTCTACTTTACTGGCTGCACTACTACGACAAAATCCCCGGTTTTACAGCGCTATGACTTCCCCTATTGGGGGCGCAAGTCGATCGAATGCTGGAAACCCTGAGCGAAGACAATGAGTTTTCCGTGTTCATTTCCCCTGAAAAAGGGGAACGGGCTAACAATTTTACCGCCCGATTGATTTGAGCAATACGACTAATAAATTATTCAGTCCTCATAGCGAGGACTTAAGGAAGGCGGGGGTTTCAACCCCGGCCACACTTGAATGTAAACAATAGATATAAAGAATTTCAGCAATTATGAACGTACCAAACATAAACAAGCAAATCACTTTCGTAGACTCCTCTGTACAGGATTATCAAAGCCTGATCCAAGGCATCGATCCCGCTCAAATTGTGATTTTAAATGAAAATTCCAGCGCGATCGACCAAATTACTAACGCCTTGGCAGATAAAAAAGATATTGAAGCAGTTCATATAGTTTCTCACGGCAGCGAAGGCAGTTTAAAACTCGGTGCTGACGTACTCAATGAGAATAACCTAGAAACTTTCAGCAATCAGCTCAAACAGTGGGGAAATGCCCTGACAGCAAATGGCGATATCCTACTTTATGGCTGCGACGTAGCAGCCGGAGAAGTTGGAGAAAACTTCGTAAAGCGCCTCAGTGAAATAACAGGGGCAGATGTGGCAGCATCTACCGACAAGACGGGGAATGCAGCACTAGGGGGCGACTGGGAACTGGAAAAAACCACCGGTTCAATTGAAGGCGGACTTGCCTTGTCCAGCGAAGTGATCGCAACCTATGCCGGTGTTTTAGCCACAGCCGTTCAATTTGACCTCACATCAGTATTCGATGGCGATGTCATTATCAACTACACGGGAGGAGTCACAGACACGACACAGAGCGGACTGGATTCCTCGGGGGGAACCCTAATAACTCAGTCCTTTGCCACATTTAAAGCCGGTGCTAATGGGAACGGTTTACCCGACAACGGCTTTTTCGCCACGAATGCTTACCATCCCGACGTTCAGCTAGGCTACAACAACACCAATAACGGCAACAACGCCAAAGTCCTCACAGCTAACGGCACATCCTTTAACTTTGCAGTTACGCCCAATAAGTATTCAGAAATCCACCTGTTGGCCACCAGTTCCAATGGCGACGCTGGGATGCAGGTGACATTTAACTATAGCGATGGCACTACTGGGACAGCCACAGCCACAGTTCCCGACTGGTTTAACGAAATTACCACTGAATCATTTTCCAGTTACTATCTGATTGACGGAAGGGATAGGAGCTTTGATACAACTGGAACAAGTTATCATGATGCCAACGATGTTGCCCTATTTGGGTTTGGGTTCAATCCTAACCCAGCCAAAACGCTTCAAAGCATTACCGTCACTAAAACGACGGGTTCGTTAGCTACTAATTATCTGGGAGTTTTGGGAGCCACAGGTGTTTTAGAGACCACACCGCCGACAGCCGCCAGTTTCACCCCCGCAGATAACGCCACTAATATTGCAGTTGCTGCTAATTTAGTTGTCACCTTGAGTGAAGCCGTACAAAAAGGCACTGGCAATATTGTCATCAAGAAAGTCTCTGACAACTCAGTGGTGGAAACTATAAATGTTACCTCCACAAATGTCACTGTTACTGGTAGTACCGTCACCATTAACCCAGTGGCAGATTTAGCGCAAGGTACTGGTTACTACGTTGAAATTGCTGCCGGTGCGATTAAAGACTTAGCTGGTAATAATTATGCCGGCACTACAGGCGCAACAGCCTGGAACTTCACCACCGCTGACACCACACCGCCCACCGTCAGCCTGACTTCGGGCGCCGCCGCCACCGTCACCGCAGCGTTTCCCGTCACCGCCACCTTCAGTGAAAGCACAACCAACTTTATCGCAAGTGATATCACCGTCACCAACGGCACCGTCAGCGGCTTTAGTGGCACCGGCACCACCTACAACTTCACCGTCACCCCCACCGGTCAAGGAACTGTCACGGTTAACGTCCCTACTGGGGTCGCCACCGATGCGGCTGGAAATAACAACACCGCCGCCACCGCCTTAACCCGTACCTTTGACAGTATTGCTCCCACCGTCAGCCTGACTTCGGCAGCCGCTGCCACCGTCACCGCAGCGTTTCCCGTCACCGCCACCTTCAGTGAAAGCACAACCAACTTTATCGCCAGTAGACCTCTTGCAAAATAATTTTATGCTATAATGAAGGGTTTGGCTGAAGTGGAGCAGATTGCAGGTTATAGCTAAT